>JACPDC010000179.1 GCA_016184235.1 Deltaproteobacteria bacterium
TTCCGGCGCCAAGACCGTGGTCATCGAAAACGCGCCCTATTTCTTCTCGCGCGAGCAGCGCGGCGAGCTCGGCGCCAAGGTGCTCCAGCTCTGGGGTGAAGGAAAAAAAGAGGAGGCGGCAAGACTGTTGGCCGATCTCCTCCTGTTGGAAGGCTGGACCCAGGAGCGCTGGGAGGGGCTCAAGGGGCCCGCCTCGGCCGGCCGGCTTGCCGCCCTTCTGGGCGGCGAGGAGAGGGAGGTCGTGGAACAGGTAGAGGCGCTCCTTGCCTTCTGCCGCGCCGGCGGCATGACGCTCACCCGGCCCAAGGGGGGCGAAGGGCAAAGGCTTATGGAGCTTTTGGAGCGGGGACTCCCCCCCTGGGACATCCTCCTTATCATCGCCTCCCAGGTGGATCGCAGGACCCGTCTCTACAAGGGCTTCGAGGAAAAGGGATGGGTGCTGGACCTTGCCGTAGAAAGGGACCGAACCGGCAGGATCAGCCGGGAGCTGCTAGCGGAATTCCTCGACCGACGTCTAAAAGAGGTAGGGAAAAGGGTCGAGGCCCAGGCGCGAGAGATGATCCTCGAAGAGCTCTGGGCCGTCCATCAGGAGCTGGAGAAGCTGTTTCTCTACGTAGGAGCGGAGCCCTGGATTCGGGCGCAGGACGTCGAGGAGATCTTTCTGGATCAAGGCGAGGGGTGGGTTTTTGACCTGCTTCGATCGATGGCCGAGCGCAAGCCGGTCGCGGCGCTGCGCCATCTGGCAAGGCTCCTGTCCCAGGGCGACCATCCACTGAAGCTCTTGGGGACCATTGTCGGCGAGGTGCGGCGGCTTTTAGCCGTGCGCCAGCTCATCGAGAACGAACTCAGCGGCACCTGGACGAAGGAGATGAGCTATCCTCAGTTTCAGCGCGAGGTGCTGCAAAACGGGCCGCCGCTCACCCAAAATCCCTACCGCTACTACATGACCTTCAAGAACGCGGAAAACTTCACCACCGGCGATCTGCTACGCGCCCTGGAGTGGATTCATCGGACCGATCTGCGCCTCAAATCGTCGGGCCAGCCGCCGCGCATCGCGATGGAGAGGCTGATCCTGGAGATGTGCCAGAAGCAATGAAGGCAAAAGGCAAAAGTAAAAAGGCAAAAAGAGTCTTCTTTCTTTTAACTTTTAACTTTTTACTTTTTACTTCTCTTGGCTGGGCCGGAATGGCCGTCCAGGCCTGCTTCAGCCCCGCGGGCAGATGCTCCAACCACATCGCCCGCGAGCTGGCCCAGGCCCAAAGGGAGATTTTCGTGGCGCTCTACGCCTTTACCAGCGACGACCTCGCGTGGGCTTTGTCCAAAGCACGGCAGCGCGGTGTCAACGTGCAAGTGGTGTTGGATCGGGAATTCGACTCGAACAACGAGAGCTCCAAGGGACCGTTTCTGCAACAGCAGGGGATCGCCGTCAAACGCGCCTCCGGCTTGAGCGCGGCAAAGCGCGAGCGCGGGGCCGGGCTGATGCACCAGAAGTTCGCCGTGATCGATCGCAGGGTGGTGCTGACGGGCTCGTACAACTGGACGGTATCGGCGGATAACGTGAACGATGAAAACCTGCTGATCTTCCGCGACGCCGGTCCCCTGGCGGAGGACTACCGCAAGGAATTCCTCCGCCTGTGGCAGAAAAACAGATGAAAGCGCCTTTTACCCGCACCGCTCTTTTGGTCGCCGCCGCATTCGCGGCCGGCCTGCTCTCCCATCTCCTCTACCAGCGCTGGAGCGCCCCGGCCCCCGAAGGGCGCGGCTACCCGGTGGTCTTCTCCCCTCTGCCGCCGCCGGCAGCGCGCCAGAGCGAGCCGCCGCTTTTGGACGCGCGCGATGTGGAAAAGATCAGGGGGCTTGCGGGCCAGCGAGCGCGGGTCAGGGGACGGGTTTACCGCGTGGGCCACTCGGCGAAGAGCGACACCTATTTCTTGAATTTCGGCCCTTCTCAATCCTCCTTTACGGGCGTGATCTTCGCCTCCGCGCTGCCGTCATTCGAAAAACAGAAGATCCGCCCCCGGAACTACGAAGGAAAAGAGCTCGAGCTCACCGGGGAGATCAAGGACCACCCGAAATACGGCGTCGAGATGATCCTCGAGGATCCGTCCCAGATAAAGCTCCTGGACTGAGAGGGCCGGCGCAAAAAAATATATTGGAAAATTATTTCTTTAGGGTAAAATAGCGGCTGATGGACCAGGAGCAGAAAAAGTGCATGCTGTGCGGCAAGCCCACGCCGCTCAAAGGCGGGATTTGCGAGCCCTGCCAGGAGCGGGTGCGCAGGGAGGCGCTGGGGGAGCAGGCGGGCGCGCGGGCCGAGGCGGAAAAGGAATTAAAAAAACATGGGATCATCCCGGACCTGAAAAAAGGGGGCGATAAACGAAGTTAGGCGAAGGTTATTGGCCCGACAGGGGGACGAGATGGACGAGAAACAAAACCTGGAAAAGGCCGTAAAACTCTTCCACGAGGCGTACCGCCGTCAGATGGACGGCGAGCTGGAGGACGCCATGCGCCTCTACCAGGAGTCGATCCATTGCTGCCCGACCGCGGAGGCGCACACGTTTCTCGGTTGGACCATGAGCTTCGAGGGTCGCTACGAAGAGGCCATCGAGGAGTGCAAGAAGGCGATAGCAGTCGATCCTCAGTTCGGCAACCCCTACAACGATATCGGCGCTTATCTGATCAATTTAGGAAGAGCGGATGAGGCGATTCCGTGGCTCGAAAAGGCGATGAAGGCCGGACGCTACGAGGCCTATCACTACCCCCATTGCAATCTCGGGCGCGTCTATCTGGCCAAGGGGATGCTCAACAAGGCGGTCGAAGAATTCGAAAAGGCCCTGGCCATCGAGCCCAACTATACCTTCGCGCGCGAGGCGATAGAGGCCATCCGGGGGCAGCTCCACTAGCGCGGCAGCAGCGCGAAAACAGGGCTGAGGACTACCGGAACCGGCGAAATTGTGGTATAAAGGGGCTCTTTTACGTTCCACATCAACCTAAGGAGGAAGGGCGGTCCTGAAAGATAAAAGACATCTGGGATTGACTCCCGTCCTGACTCTCTTCGTCCTCTCTCTCCTTGCCTCGCCGGTCTGGTCCTTTTTCTCCGAAGAGTCGCTCACTGCGCGCTCCGCCTTTTTGCTCGACCTGACCACCGGCCAGGTGCTGTACCAGCGGGAGCCGGACCTGCCGCTGCCTCCCGCGAGCACCACTAAAATCGTCACGGCGATCGTCGCGCTCGAAAGCAACCGGAGGGGAAAGGATCTCTTAAGCGTCACCAAGACGGCCACCCGCGTCCCCTCTTCCAAGCTCTACTTGAGGCCGGGTCAGACGATGAGTGTCGAGGATCTGCTCTACGGCCTGCTGCTCTCCTCGGCCAACGACGCGAGCCTGGTGCTGGCTGAAGGAATCGCCGGCTCCGTGGAGCGCTTTGCGGAGATGATGACCGACAAGGCGCGGGAGATCGGAGCCGCTAACAGCCACTTCACGAATCCCCACGGCCTTACCGCCCCGGAACACTACTCAACGGCGAGAGACATGGCGCTGCTGTTCAACTACGCGATGAAAAACCCGACCTTTCGGGAGATCGTCCAGACCAAGACCAGCTCGGTCAGTTCCATCTCCGCAGGCAAGGTCCGAAAGGTGCGCCACATCCAGGTGCGCAATCACAACCGGCTTCTGTGGAGCTTCGAGGGGGCGATCGGCGGCAAGACCGGATACACCCACGCGGCGCAGAAGTGCTTTGTCGGCGCCGTGTCGCGCAACGGCGTGACTCTGATCGTCTCGATGCTGGGCTCAAGAGATCTGTGGGGGGATACGAGGAGGCTGCTCGAATACGGGCTCGAGAATTACGAGACCCTGAGGGTCGCCGCGAGACCTGCCGCCCCCTCTCGCTCCGGCGGGCAGGTCGCCTTCGCCTCGGACAAGCCCTCTACTCCGCTCCTTTCCTGGGAAGAAGAAAAAGCGATCCATTCCGTCAACGGCTACCTGCTGCAGGTAGCTTCTTTCCGCGAGCGCGAGCGCGCCGAGTCGCTGCAGAAATCGATCACGGAGGGAGGCTACCCATCGTTTTTAGAACAGGGCTCGCTCCATAACGGCGAGACCACCTACCGGGTGAGAATCGGCCCCTATCCGGAGTTGAGCGACGCCCAGGAGGCCGCCCGGGAGATCGAAAATAAGAGCGGTTTCAGGGCCATCATCATTCCGCCCGCTGCCGTGACTCCATCCCCGGAAAAACCCAGCTAGGCCCTTCCC
>JACPDC010000196.1 GCA_016184235.1 Deltaproteobacteria bacterium
CACGGCGGCGGGGGCCATAGGGTCGTGGGCTCCTGCCGCGTGCCCGATGATCGGGCGGAGAAGTCGATTCGAGAGATCGTCGAAGCGGTGAAAGAATGAAAGGCAGTAGGCGGTAGGCAATAGGCAGTAGAAAGAGACGAGGTTGGTTGTCTGCGATTTCTTACTATCGCCTAACGCCTGTTGGCTAATGCCTGGGGCGGAGATGAAAGTCGTCAAGATCACAGAGGCCTTGAAGCATCTGGAAAAGGTCAACGAGGAAATCCGTTACGCGGGCTTGGTGGGAGGCCGGAGGTTCAGCGCCGGTCTTATCTCGTTCAGGCCGCGCAAGGATGCGGATCCCAAACAGATAAGACACCCGGACAAAGACGTGATCTGCCACGTGCTCAAGGGAAGCGGGCGTCTGCGCGTCAACGGGCGCAGGGTCGCGCTCACGGCGGGAACGATCTGCCATATCCCGAAAGGGACTCCGCACGACTTCGCGGCCGGGACCAAGGGCGAGATGATTTTGTTCTACTCGCTGATAAAAACAGGGTGAAAAGCTGAAGATCGACGGCTTCCATTCTCTATTCCCAATCCTCCGTCCGCTAGCCTTATTCGTGTTTTTTCTTCCTGCCGGCTGTTCGACCAGGGTCGTCCCCGAGCCCCAGTACGTCCCGGCCGCAGATCTCCTGGACATCGTCAAGGACTTTCAAAGGCTCGCCCGCGAGGACGTTTACCGCTTTCCGATCCCCAAAGACGTCACCGGCATCAACATCATGAAAGCCACGCTGGTGCGGCTCGACGACTATGAAAAGAAAAATCCCGGCCAATTTTCCGCCGTCATCAACTTCAACAGGGCCGTCGCCTACGAGAGGCTGAGGGCGTACGACCAGGCCCTGGCCTACTACCGCAAGGTGACCGAGTCCGACGGCAGGCTGGGACCGGAGGCGGCGAAAAACAGCGCCGCCCTGGAGTCCTTCCAACGCATCCTGGAAAAGCCGCTGCCCACGCACGATCCGATGGAGTATATCAAGGTGCTGGACGAAAAGGTCGCGGCCTGGAACGAGCTCATCCGCAAGCACCAGGGCTCGCCCTACGAGTATCTCGCCCGGGTCGAAGAGGAAAGGATCGACCGCGCCAAGGTGGCCTTCGTCGAGCTCAATCGCTACCGCATGAAGGACGGCAACCAGCTGGTCATCCTGGGCTACGGGCAGCTCGTCACCAAGCACCGGCAGAGCAAGAATCTCTACCGCTATCTGGTGGATTTCGCCGACTTCTACGCCCTTCTCGCCAAGGAGTACTCCATCCAAAACGATCCTGAGGGATTGGGTTTTGACCAGGATACCTTCGACCAATTTGCAAAGTCCGCCTTAAGGCTTTATACGGAGGTAGCCCAGGTAGACGGAATTTTGGAGAAGGTCGAGGCCCAGGGAAAGATCGAGGGACTGCGCGGGCTCACGGAAAAGATGAGGAGACTCAGCCGGTGAAACGAACGAACGCGGCGCTGGCCGCGACTTTCTGCGTCCTCGCCGGCTTCGGCGCGCCGCCCGAAAGGGTCGCGGCGCAGGAAAAAGAGTCCCGGCTGGAGCGGATCCTCAAACCCCTGCCGGAGTACGATCCGTTTGACCAGCCGCCTTCCCCGCCGCAATTTTTTCCCGACGAGGTCGACAAGCGGGCGCGCGCGGCGCTGGTGGACAGTCTGACGAACCGGCCGGAAGCGCTGGCGGACCACCTGCGCTTTTTTGCCGCCAAAGACACAGAGCTCAAAAAGGAGCGGGGCGCGATTACCGGCCTGACGGGACACGTCAGGGATCTTTCCAACAACACGATCCGGGACCGGGAGCGCTACCTGGCGGCGCAAAAAAAAGCGCTCTCCGCCGCCGCTTCGCCGGAGGAAAAGAGGCTCATCTAGTCGCGGTTGCGCAACGATGACCTCACGCAGGCCGAGGAGCTGCTGCGGGCCAGCCGCGCCAACCGGTGGGGCGGCCTGTTAAACCGGATGCTCGGCTCTGTGGACTTGATAAGCATCGTGACCGGCTCCTACGTCGCCGCCGCCGTGGATTCGACGGTGACCGGGCTGCTGGAATTCGGCTCGTCGGAGATGCCCATCGAAGAGAGGAGGGCATTGGCCCTCTATCGCGCGCATCTGAAACGCTATCCGGAGGACCCCAAGAACCGCGAAGTCCGGAAACAGGCCGACGCGCTGGAAAAAAAGCAAAGGGCGCAGCTGGTCCGGAAACAGATAGAGAAGGCCGAAGAGGCGTCGCAAAAAATGGACTGGGATATAGCCCTGTTCCACTACGAGCTGGCGACATTCATCGATCCCGCCTCGCGCCCCGCCGTGGAAGGGCTGGAGAAGACAAAAAAGGGGCTGCGACAGAGGGACGAGGAAAAAAACCGGGGACTCGCGCTGGCGCCGGCCGCGCCCCTCGAGGGCGCGGAAGCCGCGGAGGACGGGGAGCTCCTTTACGCCTTGACGCTGAGGGACTCAGACCGAATTGAAGCGCAAGCGAACCGGCTGGCGGATAGGAAACCGGCATCTTTGGCGGCCTCTGCAAGAGACGCCTCGGCGGTCGCCTTGGAGATGAAGGGGCGGCACGAGGAGGCCAAGCAGATATTGGAGCAGATCGCCCGCTCCTCCGAGGACCCTCACGCGACAAAGCGGGCCGAGCTGCTGCTCGGGAGCCGGGAATACAACCTCCTCGCCTCGTTCGACGCGGCCCGCAGCCAGCACCGGCTGGAAACCGTCAGATACGTATTGCTGGGGGAAGATCTGCTTAAGAAAAACCTGCTTTACGGCGCCGCGCCGCTGATCGCCTCCGGGCCGGCCGGCGCGACCTCCCTGGCGGCGGCGAACGTGATCATGATCGGAACTAATCTATTTCAGGTCCTTACGGCGAATCCGATCTCGTATCAGAGCGTGATCGATAAAGGAGTCGACTACCTCCGCAACCACCCGCAATCCGAGAGCGCGACCGAAGTCTACACCGTCCTGGCCGACGCGTACGAGGAGATCGGGATGTATGACAAAGCGATCGCCTACCACGAGATGTCGGGCAAGGCCGCGGAAAAAAAGCTCGCCGACCTCAAGGAAAAAGCCGCCAAGGCGCTGATCCGGGCGGCGGAGAAGAGCGCCGGCAGGGCCGCCAAGGAGGCCTACCTCAAAACCATCCTGGATGACTACCCGGAAAGCGCGGCCGCCGAAGAGGCGACGCAGAAGCTCGCCGGTCTCATGAAGATCGAAAACCAGGGGCTGCGCATGAGCAAGAAGTTTCTCAAGGAGAATCCGGAGCTTTACGGGGCGCGGGGACTGCGGCTGAAGGCGGCTCTGTTCGACGGCAACTTGAGCAACATGGAGCTGGCGGACCGGGGGATCAATCTGTTGAGCGACCGGGAGATTCTCCTCCATTTTCAGACCCCGTGGGGGGTTCAGACTCAAAGCTACTCTATCGACAGGGAGGCCGGCGAGCGATTCCAGATCGCGCTGAGAAGCAAGAACTACGAGGTGGCCATGGGGGATGTCGATACCCGGGCGCCGGGGAGCCCGGGGGGAATCAGGAACTTGCCCCTGCCCCTGCTCCGGGGAGAGCTGCCCAAGAAGGAATCGGAGTCCGAGGAAACGACTCTGAGCCTGGTGCGCGAGGCGACCGGCGCTTCCGGCGGCTTCCCAACGGTCCTCGATCATCAGCTGCTGAGCGACAGCGAGAAAGATGGCGGGGTGCGATGGCGGCTGCCGCAGATCCAGGGGAATATCTCGGCGAGCCGGTTCGACTTGAGCGGCTCCTTGCCGGCCGGGCTGTGGGGAGATCGGCTCTCCGTCGGCACGGATCAAAAGAGTCCCTTCGCCGGCATCCAACTTCCCGTGCCCCTGCTTCAGGGTTTCATCCCCGTGGACTTCCTGTTACAAGGGAGACCGGGGCGCTTCTCGGTCTTCCCCAAGATTCACCTGCAAAAAGAGACCGGTAGCGACGCGGAGCTCTACCGCTAGACGAAGGAGATAATTTCTTGCAGCAAAGGGGACTGCGGCGTGGCCTCCTTTCCATCCTGGGAGGCCTGATCCTATGGGAAGTGCTGACGCGCCTCCTGTTGGAAGACGAGCTGCTCATCCCGCCTCCCACCAGCGTGGCGCGCTCGCTGTGGAAATTGAGCTTCGCCGGCGAACTCAACCGCCACCTCTATGCCACGCTGTTCGAGTTTGCCTGCGGCTTCAGCACGGCCTGCGCCGTCGGCATCTTTTTGGGCTACCTGATGGGTCGGTATCGGTGGTTCGACGAGCTCATGGATCCCTGGATCGCGACCCTCTATTCCATCCCGGTTATAGCTTTCGTGCCGCTGATCATCATCTGGTTCGGCATCGGACTGTTCTCCAAGATCGTCGTGGTCTTCAAGATCACCGCGGTGGCGATCATGCTGAACACCGCCGCGGGGATCAAGAACATCGATCCCGTGTGGCTGGAGCTCTCCAGGTCGATGCGCTTGAGCCCCTGGGAAACCACCGCCAAGATCCGCCTTCCGGCGGCGCTGCCCTACATCATCACGGGAATGCGGCTGGGAGTCGGACGGGCGCTGCTCGGCGTCATCGTCGCGGAGCTGATGGCCGCGAATGAGGGCTTGGGCTATCTCCTGCGCGAAGCCTCGGAGACCTGGGACAGCCCGAAACTCTTCGTCACCGTGGTTCTGCTCGCGGCCATGGGGATGGGCAGCTTCGGCCTGATAAAAAAAGGGGAGCAGCGTCTCGCGCCCTGGCGCGAGAGCGCTGAGTGGTGAGCCATGAAGGGAATGCTCAGACTGGCCTCGATTGCCGGCGGCCTCGTTCTCTGGCACGTCCTCGCGGTCTGGGTCATCGACGACAGCGTTCTTCTGGTCTCCCCCCTGGTAGTGGTCGCCAAGGGTTATGAGATGCTCTTCGTCACGGCCGACCTTTATCCGCACCTCTTCGCCAGCTGGTGGATTTTCTTCTACGGCATGATCCTTGCCGCTCTTGTCGGTATTCCCGTCGGCTTTCTCATGGCCCTGAGCCCGCTGGTGAGAGACTATATCGCCCCGTGGATGACCGCGCTGTACACCACCCCGCGCATCGCCTTCGCCCCCGTGCTCCTGCTCTGGTTCGGCATCGACATCGGCTCCAAGATCGCCATCGTCTTCCTCGGCTGCGTGTTTCCCATTCTCATCAACTCCTTTTACGGGATGCGGGTGGTGAGCCGGGAATTCGTGGAGGTCGGACGCTCCTTCCGCCTGTCCGGAGGAAGGCTGTTCTTGAAAATTCTCCTGCCCGCTTCGGTTCCCTTCATCCTGGCCGGGTTGAGACTGGCCGTGGGCCGGGGACTCACCGGCGTGGCGATCGCCGAATGGTTCGGCGCCACGGAGGGGCTGGGCTACTTGATTTTCTTCGCGGGACAGACTCTCAATATGCCGATTTTGTTCGTGGGGGTGGCCGTCTTCGGTGTGCTCGGCGTTCTCGGATTTCAGTTCCTTCAAATCATCGAAGATCTGGCAACGCCGTGGAAGAAAGAACTTGAGGCAAAATAGCCATGGCCGGACCCGTCCTGGAGATTAGAAATCTGACTAAAGAGGTTCCGACCGGAAACCAGGAGCCCTTTGTCATCTTCAAGAACATCAGCCTCATCGTCAAAGAGGGGGAGTTCGTCAGCATCGTCGGGCCGAGCGGCTGCGGAAAAACGACTCTGCTCCGGGTCATCAACGGCCTCCTCTCCCCCTCCTCCGGACAGATCTATATTGACGGAAAGGAGCAGACCGGCGCCGGGAAGGATCTGGTCATGGGCTTCGTTTTTCAGGGGGCCTCGCTGCTCCCGTGGCGCACCAGCGTGAAAAACGTCCTCTTGGGGCTGGAGGGAAAGAAAAACTCCGGCGAGGCGGAAGAGATCGCCCGGTTCTATCTCAGTCTCGTCGGACTTTCGGGTTTCGAGCATCATTACCCGCACCAGCTCTCGGGCGGCATGCAGCAGCGGGTCAATCTGGCCCGGGCCCTGGCCGTCGACCCCAGGATCCTGCTGATGGATGAGCCCTTCGCCGCTCTCGATGCCCAGACGCGCACCTTCATGCAGCTGGAGCTGCTGAGGATCTGGTCGCAGACGAAAAAGACCGTCATCTTCATCACCCACATGATCTCGGAGGCGATCCTGCTGTCGGACCGCGTGATCGTCTTCAGCCACCGGCCGGGGAGGGTTCGATCCGAGTTTGCGGTTCCGCTTGCGCGTCCAAGAAGTCTCGATATAAAATCCGACCGCCGTTTTGTCGAGCTCGAGAACGTGGTGTGGAAACAAATCGAAGAAGAGGTCAGGGCCGCCCGCGAGGGCAGCCCGATCTGAATGGAGGGATTCATGGCAGAAAGGAAACCGATCGTCCTTACTCTCTTCAGTCTTATGCTTGCGGCCCTGGGAGGGTTCTTTGCCGGCCCGTCGGCGGCAGGCGAGGCCGGCCTTCCCACGGTCCGCTTCGTCCAGAGCGGCCGCACCGCGTCGAGCTGGCCTCTTTTCATCGGCGAGGAAAAGAAATTCTTCCAAAAGCACGGAATCTATCTCGAGGAGATCATTATCCGAGGCGGGACCAATACCGCCCGGGCCGTCCTCAGCAACACTATTCCCATCGGACGGATCAATCCCGACTACGTGATCGACGCGATGGAAAAGGGCGCCAAGGTGAAGATCATCTCCGGGGCGATGGAGAAAATCCCCTACGATGTAGTGGCCCGGCCCGAGATCAAATCCGGGGCGGACTTGAAAGGCAAGACCGTCGGCGTCGACTCCCTCACCGGCGGAACCACGCTGATGCTGAGGGAGGTTTTCGAGAAGGCTTATAAGCTGAGCGACAAGGATTACAAGCTCCTGGTCGTCGGGACTTCTCCGGATCGGTACGCGGCGCTCAAAGGAGGCTCGGTCCATGTGACTTTTATGGGCCCCCCTTTCAATCTCAGGGCGCGGCGAGAGGGTTTTACCAAGCTCACCACGTTCCACGAGCATCTCGGTCCGATTCAGTTCGTGGTTCAATTCGGCAACGCGGACTACATCAAGTCCAACCGCAGCGACGTAGTCAGTTTCGTAAAGGGCATGGCCGAGGCGACCCGCTGGCTCTATGACCCCAAGAACAAGGAAGAGGCCTTAGCCATCTACGTAAAGATCTTGAAGAGCACCCGGGAGGCGGCCGAGGCCGATTACCGGTTTATGATCGAGGAGTTCAAACCCTTCCCGGTCGACGGCGCCGTGAACAAGCAGGCGATCGAAAAAACCCTGGATTTGAGAGTAAAAGCGGGAAAATACGAAGGCAAGAAAATTCCTTCCTATCTCAACTATGTCGACACAAGTCTCGTCGAAGAGGCGAAGAAACAACTGGGAATAAAGTAAAGCATCGAGCAAGAAAAGGAGGCAGCTATGTTGCAGAAGTCCAAACGGTCAGCGCGAGATTCAAGGGTTGCAGGGTTGAGAGGTTTCCGGGTTGCCGGATTTCTCTTCGCTTCCCTTTATCTCTTGAACCCTTTAACCCTCAAACCTGTATTTGCCCAGGACCTCAAGGCGATCGAGGAGGGGGCCAAGAAGGAAGGCAAGCTCAATCTCTACGGCTCCATGCGCGAAGACGAGGCGAAGGCGGTCCTCGACACGTTCGAGAAGAGGTATCCGGGAATCAAGATCGACTACTTCCGCTCCAGCGAGGACAAGCTCCTCAGCAGAATCCTGGCCGAGGCCAAGGCCAAGAGCCACAATTTCGACGCCCTGATCACCACGGCGGCCGCTTACACGAAGAGCCTCGGGCTGGCGCTCAAGTGGACCCCGCCGTCGACCAGCGGCATCATCAAAGAGCTGCTGGACCCGGACGGGATGACCACTCCTGTGTACATCAACACGAACGTCATTCAGTACAACACCAAACAGGTGGCGAAGGCGGACGTGCCGAAGAGCTACGAGGACCTGACCCAGCCGAAGTGGAAGGGGAAGCTGTGCCTGGAGGATTCCGATTTCGAGTGGTTTGTGGGGTTGCAATCTTTCCTCGGGAAGGAGAAGGCCCTGGCGCTGTTCAAGCGTATTGCGGCCAATCAGCCGGCGGTGCGCAACGGCCACGGCCTGGTCTCCGATCTGGTCGCCGCCGGCGAGTGCCCGATCGCCATCAACAACTACGGCAACCAGGTGGCCAGGGCGCAAAAAAAAGGCGCGCCCACGGATTTTGTCGCGATCAACCCGGTGGTGACCATCGTGGCGCCCGTGGTGGTCTCCAAAAACGCGCCCCATCCGAACGCCGGCAAGCTCTACGCGAACTGGATCACCTCTAAAGAGGGACAGGAGTTCATCGTCAAGAACGGCGGCCGCATCCCGGTCCGGGTCGACGTGGACCCGGATCCCCCCAAGCTCACCAAAGGGCTGAAGCTCCACGTCGCCTCTCGAATGGAAGGCAAAGAGCTCAAAGAGGTCCAGGCCCTCTATCGCCAGATATGGCAAGGCCGTTAGCGCCCCGATCGCCAAGAGTCGAGAGAGGGGGTCACGCTTATCCGGAACTGGCGTCGGCTTGACATCGCCATTCTCGCCGGGGTCATCGCGGTAGTCGCCTACCTGGCGATGACCCCGCTCGTCATGCTGCTCTACGGCAGCCTGCAGAGCGGCTTCATGGTCGGTGAGAGCGCTTTCACTTTCGCGAACTACCTCGAGGCCTACAGCGACAGGGAATTCTACTCGCTGTTCTTGAATTCCCTGATCTACGCCCTCGGGGTCTCTCTTTTTACCTTCCTGATCGGGACCCTGCTCGCCTGGATCTGCGAGCGCACCAACACCCCGGGAAGAAAGACCTTCGCCCTTCTGGCCGTCACCACGTACATCATCCCGGGCGTCCTGCTGACCATATCCTGGATTCTCCTATTGAGCCCGCGCATCGGTCTGTTCAACAACATTTTGGTCTATCTCTTCGGTTTCGCGGAGCCGCCCCTCACCATCTACTCCTACTGGGGCATGATCTGGACCGCGTCCGTCCACCTCTACCCGTTGAACTTTCTCATGATGTCGGCGGCCTTTCGCTCGATGGACGCCTCTTTCGAGGAGGCCGCCTGGGCGGCGGGCGCCAACAATTTCACCTGCCTCCGGCAAATCACTCTGAAGATTCTCCGGCCGATGCTCCTCTCCACCATGCTGATCCTGTTCATCCGGGGCATCGAGTCCTTCGAGGTGCCGGCCTTGATCGGCATCCCGGCGCGCATCTTCGTCTTCACTACCAAGATCTACGAGGCCGCCAGCGGCTTTCCGCCGGCCCTGGGGCTTGCCGGCGCCAACGCCTCGATCCTCCTCCTGATCAGCATATTGGGCGTGTATCTTTATCAGAAGCTTACCGCGCGGAGCGAGAGCTTCACGACCATTACGGGAAAGGCCTACCGTCCCCGGGTGATCGACCTGGGAAGATGGAAATATGTCTTTTCTGCCGGCTGCGTGCTTTTCTTCATCCTGACGCTGCTGGTGCCGGTGCTGGCCCTGCTGGGCACGTCGTTCTCCGGCCATATGGTGGCGCTCACGCCTGAGGCATTCAAGAATTTCACCTTGGACGAATACCGCTTCGTCTTGAGCTATCCCATCATCACGCGGGCCTTTCGCAACAGCATCCTCCTGGCGGTCGGCTCGGCCACGGCGGTCATGCTCTTGACCTCGATCATCGCCTGGATCACCGTGCGCACCCAAATACCGGGCAGGTGGCTGCTCGATGCCCTCACCTTCATCCCCATCGCGGTCCCGGGCGTGATCATGGGGGTGAGCATGATCTTCGTCTATCTCACGCTCCCAATCCCGATCTACGGCACGCTGTGGATCCTCCTGGTCGCCTACGTGACCCTTTACATGCCCTATGGTATTCGGGTAGCCTCGGCGACCATGGTGCAGATCCACAAGGAGCTGGAGGAGGCCTCGACGGCAAGCGGCGCCTCGTGGGCGCAGACTTTTTTCCGTATCGTCCTGCCGCTCCTCTTGCCCGGCTTTCTCTCGGGCTGGATCTATGTCGCGATCATCTCCCTGCGCGAGCTTTCCGCCTCGATCTTTCTGGTCGGCCAAGGAACCGAAGTCCTGTCAACCGTGGTGTTCGCGCTGTGGGACTCCGGAAACATCACCGGCGTCGCCGCCCTGGGGGTTTTGATGACCCTTTTTCTCATCGTGATGGCGCTCGTGGTCCAGACGTGGCAGCGCAAGCTGGGAATTTTGAGAGAATAGTAAGTCCGTGGCTCAAGGATTCAAAAGTTCAAGGGTTTAAGAGGAGGAGAAAAGATGACGAAGAAAGTTATCCAACCAAAGACGCTTAACGATCCGAGGCCGAGGTACTCCCAGGGGATACTTGTGACTAAGCCGGGCACATTGCTGTTTATCGCCGGACAAACCGCGTCCGACAAGGACGGCAATGTCGTAGGCAAGGGGGATATCGAAGCGCAGACCCATCAGGTTTTTAGAAATCTGAGCGCGGTTTTGCAGGAGGCGGGCGGCTCTCTGGACGATCTGGTCATGACCACTACGTACATCACGGACAGAAAATACCGCGAGGGTTACAACCGCGTGCGCACGCAGTACTACAAGAAAAGCTCGCCCACCAGCACGCTGGTCATTATCACGGGACTCGCGCACCCGGATTACCTGATCGAGATTAACGGCGTCGCGGTCCTCTGATCGCCCTATGAGCGAGCTCACGCAAAAGCGCTGCGTCCCGTGCGAGGGGGGCATCCCTTCTTTAGGAAAGGCCGAGGTCGAAAAGCTCCTCGCCCAGCTTCCGGGTTGGCAGCTCGACGGCAAGTGGATCACGAAAGAGTTCCGCTTCAAGAATTTTGTCGAGGCGATGAAGCTCGTGAACCGTGCGGCCGAGCTGGCGGAGGCGGAGGGGCACCATCCCGACATCCATATCCACTATAACAGAGTCCGTTTCGATATCTGGACCCATGCCATCGACGGGCTTTCGGAGAACGACTTCATCCTCGCCGCGAAGATCGACGCGCTGCCAAGGGCTTAGCTGCCTTTGCCAAAAACCGAGTCGATAAAGCCTTCTTTCTCCAGCTCGCGGACAATACTGTCATCAATGAGGTCATCGACCGTCACCTTGCTTCCGGGACTTTGCTTTAGGGCCTGGTCCAGTTGAATCTTCATGCCCTCCCGGGTGGTATACGGAGCTCGCTCCATGAGCTTCGCCGTCGCCCTGTAAGAGTCCTCCAGATAGGCCTGGTTGGCGCCGCGCAGGTACTTGGCAATAATCTTCTGCGCTCCTTCCTTGTTGCTCTTAAAGTAGTGCGCGCCCTCGATCAGGGCCTTGACAGTCCGCTTTACGGCATCGCGCTTTTTCGCCAGGTAACTTTTGGTCGTAACGGCGCAGATGAACGGGAGCGCATAAGGCTTTGGCAGATCGGCCATGTTGACCAGGATCCTGTAAGGCGCCAGCTTCCCGGTCAGACGGACATTTCCCGGAGGCGACGGAAAGCCGGCAATAGCACCGCGGCCGAAAGCGGCGGCCCGGTCCGAGGCGCCGCCGATCTGGAGGACACTGACATCCTCCATCGGTTTAAGACCCAACCCCTTTAGAAGCTCGCGCGCAGCCACGTCCGATACGCTGCCGAACCGGCTTATGCCGATAGATTTGCCTCTGAGATCCTCGGCAGATTTGATCGAATCATGAACCACCAGCTCATAGACCAAGGCATTAATAAAACAGGCCACGCTTACGAGGTCGGCTCCCCGGACTGCGGCCAAGGCAACGCCGCTGCCGGCTGCGTTGCCAACCTGAACATCCCCTGCGACGATGGCCGCCACGCTGATCGTGGTGCTGCCGATGTAAACCACGTCGGCATTGAGCCCGTATTTTCGATAGAAGCCCATTTCTTTTGGGACGTTCCAAACCGCGTTCAGAGCGTCTGTCGAGCTGTAGGCGAGTTGGATCTTTTCCTGCGCGTAGGAGCCGCTCCAGGAAAGGGCCAGGAAAATAAGGAGATGGGCGAGAACGGCCCCGCCGCGACTGCGCAACCTGCTTGTCATAAGCTCCTCCCTCGCGCCCGCTCTCCGCGCAGATCGCACAAAGATGGGGCGATTTAATTAAGGACTACTTGAAGTATCCTTCCTTCACTAACTGGTCCACCAGGGTCGTATCGATAAACGGTCCCGGATCCGCCGTCGCCGCCTTTGGGGTCTTTCTCTTTATCGCGTCGAACGTCGTGCGGATTCCGCCTATTTTCGGTATCGGCACCCGGTCGGCCCATTTTTTAAAAGCCTCGTACGCATACTCGGTATCTTCTCGATTGCTGCCGAGGAATTCCATGAGATAACCGATCGTCTTCTCCTTCTGCTCGTAGTAGATCTTCATGGCGTCTGCGATCACTTTTACAAAGCGAAGCACCACGTCGGGATTCTTCTTCAGATACGCGCTCTGCACCCACTCGCCATTATTCTGCCAGGGGATTCCCAGCTCCGGCAGGGAGATGAGAGGCCGAAAGCCGCGCTTTGCCCCAATGCGGTCGAAGGGAGGGGGCAGTGGCCCGAACTGCACATCCCCTCGTTCCATCTGCGCGACGATGTTGGCCGTGTCCGGGCGGGGAATTTGGATCAGCTTGACGTCCCTCTCGGGATCGAGGCCGAGCTTGGTCAGAGCAAACCTCAAGGCCGTATCTGGGATAGTTCCAAAGGGGGCACCCACGTGCCCGGTTTTTCCTTTAAGGTCCTCGGGCCGCTTGATGTCCTTGTGCACCATCACCGTATAGGGAAACACATTGATCCACGAGGAGACCAAGACGAAAGGTGGGGCCCCCTCCAGCGTCGCCGTGACGAATGCCGCCGCGCCCGATCCTGTGGATACCTGCATGCTTCCTCCGAGCATGGCTTGGACCGCGGCCGAGGTGCTGGTCCGGATGATGTTCACGTCAAGTCCATGCTTGGAATACAGTTTTTCCTTCTCGGCGATAAAGAACAGGCTCGTCCCCGGATTGATTCCGGTCTGGCCGACGGTCATTTTGACGCCCTGGGCGCCGAGTCCGGACGGCATGAAGGCGGGCAAAAGGATTCCCAGCAATGCGCCGGCCAGCCAGAGACGGTAAGAGCACAAGATTGTCCTGGATTCCATCGAGTCACCTCCGGGGTTCGTTAGGAGCTGTTCGAAAAAAATAATTTTTCATCGACGGTTCCGCAAGGAGCGGATACGCACATCTACTTGGCCGGCTTCCACTTGTCTAAGCGCCTCTCGACGGCTTTGAGCACTTCGGTCAAGGCCGCGCCCAAACAGGCGATCATCACGATCGGGGCAAACATCGCCGCGATTTGAAAGCGCTGCGCGGCCACCGAGCTCAAGTACCCCAAGCCCATGGCCGCTCCGTACTGCTCCGCCACTACGATATAGACCAAAGCCCTGCCCAAGGCCACCCTCAATCCGGCCACAATATAAGGGAGAGATCCGGGCAGAGAAACTTTGAGAAAGATGGTCGAATCGCCGGCTCCGAAGGAGCGCGACATCTTGATAAGATGGGCGTCCGTATTGGCGATGCCGACCATCGTATTGATCAGCACCGGGAAGACCGCGGCAAGAAACGTCATGACGATTTTTGAGAAGGCCCCGAGACCGAAAAGCATGATGATCAGGGGAAGGAGGGCGATGAGCGGAGTCGCATAGATGCCCGATAAAAGCGGGTCCAGGGTCCGGCTGATCCCCTTATACCAGCCCATCGGGATTCCGAGGAGGACTCCGGCAATCGTGGCTGTGACAAGGCCGGCGGAGAAATTCAGCAGGCTGAAGATCATATGCTCCCAGATCACCCCGCTGGCAAAGAGCTCGATCCCCTTGCCAACGATCTGGCTGAACGGCGGAAAATAGAAAGGATTCAAAAGGTGGGTTCGGCTGGCAATCTCCCATGCCAGGAAGAACGAGACGAGGCCGAGGAAGCCCTGACTTCTGGACGCGAAGTCGCGCAGCCGACCGGCGAAGCCGCTCCGAGCCGCGGTGAATTTCTCCGCGGATCCCTCCGAGAGAGGAAGCAGCGCGTCGCCGTCCTCTGAGCCGGTTCCCTTCGCGCTCCAATGAGGCTGAGTTCTGGCAGCCATGTTGGGGCCACCTCGGGCCGCGTCAAACCGCGCGCCGCACCGGCTCCAGCGGCAGATGCTTCTTGACCTCGTCCAGATGCATCACGTCGGCGTACTTATGATGCAGGTCGAAGAGGTTGACCTTATGGGAGAGAAGGCTCCGGTCGAAGCAGCACTCTTCCACGACCACGACATGAAAGCCGTAGGAGTAGGCGTCCACGACGCTCGCGCGCACGCAGCCGCTGGTGCTCTCGCCGCACACGATCAGGCTGTCGATCCCCATGCGGGTCAGGTGCGCGACTATCGGAGTGCCGAAAAAGCCGCTCGCCCGCTCCTTGTAGATGACGAGATCTCCCGGCTCCGGCTTGAAGGCCTCGTAGATCTCGTAATCGTCTTTCTTCGTTTCGCGGCTGCGCCGGTTCGTCGCGTGCACGTTCGCCGGCTTGACCTCCTTCCGCGTCTCGGTAGTCGTGTAGATCACCGGAAGCCTCTTGGCGCGGGCCAGGGCAAAGAGCTCCTCGGTCGGCTTAATCGCATTGTGGGCGTGAATCCCGCAGGAGCTCGGGAACTCCCTGGCGGCCTCGGCCACCGGCTTTGGCCCGCCCCGATAGACCACATTGTAAAGGTCTATTGCCAGGAGAGCTGGATTTTTTCCCACGTAGGTCTCTCTCTGATAGTGCTTGTAGATCTCCAGAATCTCACCGCTCACGATGTCTTTCCAGCAATGGTCTTCGAATTTATCCGGCATGGCTCGTCCCTCCCCCGATGCCGGCCATATTTATGCCCCGGAAGATTGACTGTCAAGCGCCGGTTGACTCCCTTTCTCCGCCCAGGTATGTTTTTTCGCTCAAGGAGGAAACAGAAAGGTGTCATTAGACAAGGACGCAGGCAAGAAGGTTTTGGCGCACATCGACAAAAACGA
>JACPDC010000180.1 GCA_016184235.1 Deltaproteobacteria bacterium
TCATATTCGGCGGCGGTCAGGGACTCCGCGGCGCTGCGCGGGAAGAGACGCGAAAGCGGTATCCTTTCGAGGCTGGGCCATTCCTGAAAATCGCTAAAGTCCACCGTCCTTCCGACCACGGCCTCCATGAGGCGTAGGAGGAAGAAGGAAGGAATCTTTTCCCGGCCCGTCAAGGGATCGAGGCGGGGAAAAGTCAACAGAATGCGTTCCCGGGCGCCGATCACGGCCAATGTGAAGAGCAGCCTTTCCTCGTCGAAACCCCTCTCCTTCTGCGCCAGTTCCTTCTTCAAAGTCTCGCTGAGATATTGCCTTTCGCGGTCCAGGAGCACCGGGTCTTGGCGGTGTTTGAGCGGGAAGAGTCTCTCCACCATGCCGGGGACGATGACTCCCCTGAAGGGGATCCCTCTTGCGGACATGAGGTCGCCGATGAAAACAGCGTCCTTGCCGAAGCCGCCAGCCTCCTCGCGCGCGAGAGTCAGCGTCGACTGTACCGCTTGGGCAAAGCGGCCGAGATCCGTCTCTTCTCCGAGAAAATCGCCGCCGCCAAGCTTCGCCACTTCATCGATAATTCTCCGCATGCGGTCGGATGGCTGAAAAAGCTCCTGGACGGTAACGATCAGATGGCGAGACATCTCGCTCCAGGAGCCGCGCTGCGGGATATTGCCCAGCAGTCCCATCAAGAGATCCATGAAACGGCTGAACGCCGCCACGGCCGCGCGCTCTTCCTCTTTGTTCCCGAGCAGACGTCCCAGCCGCTCCTTCCACTCTGCCCTGCCTCCTGCGATGCCTGCCTGAAGGGAAAGGAGCTCCCACAGCGCGGGGTCGGCATAGGCCGCCTTCTGGCGATGAGTATCGTCCAAGGCGAGCGGCGCGAAGGTGATGAACTCCATGACGCTGGCCCGGCTCCAATCTTCCTTGAGGATCTTGAAGATAAGCCTCAGGCATTGCCCCTCCCGGCTGTTCCAGAGCGGCGCGCCGCCTTGGAGGTAGAACGGGATGCCGGCATGGGAGAAAGTCTCCGCCAGTAGCGGTGCGTAAGGTTCCTGAGAACGCAGCAGGATGCCGATGTCGGAGAACTTGAAGCCTCGCTCCCTCACCCATTCCAGGCACTTTCGAGCGATCTCAGTGGCCTCCCGCGCTTCTCCCGGGGCCGAGAGTATCTCGATGCAGTCACCCGCATGCCGGGGCTGCGGCGCGCGGTGAAAGGGACTGAAAAGAAACTCGGATATTTTTTTCAGCGGGCGCTCCTCGGCCGCGGAGGCCTTGTCTTCCAAAGGCAGGTGCTCGCAGCCGAGATTCTTAAGCCACGTGAGGGTCGGCAGGGCGTAGTCGAAAGCGGGCCCATCGATCCAGGGAAAGAAGAAAAGGGCCGCTTTTTTTTTAAGCAGGGTCTCCACCAGACTGCGCTGTAAGGGATTGAAATCGTAAAAGCCATAAAAAACGAGATCGAAATCGGCTGTCGAATCTTCTTTCAGTAAAGTTACGCACTGACTCAGCAAATCGTTGCGATCGAACAGCCCCGTCCGTTTCAAGTACCCCCGGTGGCGGGAATAGATCCCGGCCAATTCCTTGAGTTTATGCCGCCCTGTCTTTGGCTCCGGGAAGCGCGCCGCCCAGGACTCTAGTTCCTCCGGTCCGATCAGCGCCTCCCTGATGTCGGTGAGGGTTGCGGAGACGGACTGGCAAAAGGTGACATGATCCTTGATCTCTGCGAAGTATCCGCCCGAAGGCACGGCATCGCTGATCGCCTTTCGCAAAATGATCTCTTCCGCCAGGGGGGTGACCGCCCGCTGCCCGGTCCGAAGGAACTCCCTTCCGGCAAGCTGGTCGGCGAAGTCGACCAAAGTGACGAAGCGAATGTTGGCGTGACCGGAGTCGTTCGCCCGGGCCAGGCTGCGCCGGAGGTGAAGGGCCAAGAGGTTTCCGGGCACGACGACAAAGACCGGCGCGAGACGATCGGTTTGAATATGCGTCAGTCCGGTAAGGCAGGCGGTCTCCAAAGTCCGCAGGCAGCCGCTGGTAAAGAGCTTGGATCCCACGAGTCGAGATTAACACAACCCTCTTTGGGGTCAAAGATTTTTAAGTTGCAAATCGCCGGACAAAGCTTTAAACCAAAGGCGGACTCTCTCCTTTCCCATGCCTCTGAGACGCGAAATTCAAAGAACCTTTTTCGTTTTCCTTTGCCTTTTCGTTTTTGCCTGGCCGCGTCCGGCGACCGCCCAGCCGTTCGGCGGCGGGACCGTTGTCTCGGACATGGAGCTGGCGACCAAGGCGGGGATGGAGATTCTCAAGCAAGGCGGCAACGCGGTCGACGCCGCAGTGGCCACCGCCTTTGCCCTCGGGGTCGTGGACCCGGCCTCGTCGGGCGTCGGCGGGGGCGGCTTCATGGTGCTGTATCAGAGGAAGGAGAAGAAAGCCCACGTCTTGGATTTTCGGGAAACCGCCCCTTCAGCCGCCCGGAAAGAGCTCTACATGAAAGGGGGCCGCCCCGTTCCGACCTTGAGCCTCACCGGCGCGCTCGCGGTCGCGGTGCCGGGGCAGGTCGCCGGCCTGGCCGCGGCCTTGAAGCGCTTCGGCACCCTGCCGTTGGCCGCGGTGATGGCGCCGGCGGTCCGCTACGCGTCGGAAGGTTTTCCCATCCCGCCGCATCTTCGCTTTGCCATCGAGCGCCAGCTTGCCTCGATTCGCAAGTTTCCCGATCTCGCCAGGGTCTTCCTGGCAAAAGAAGAGGTTCCCCGCGAGGGAGAAAGAATACGCCAGCCCGACCTGGCCGAGACGCTCAAGGCGGTGGCGGAGCAGGGAGCGCAGGTTTTCTATCAAGGGTGGATCGCTCAGGCGATCGTGGCCGGGCTGAAAAAAAATGGCGGTGTCTTGACGCTCGAGGACTTGAAAAACTATAAGCCCGTCTGGCGGGAGCCCATCATCGGCAGCTATCGCAAGCGCCCGGTCATCACCATGCCACCGCCGAGCTCCGGAGGCCTCGCCCTCGTGCAGATGCTGAACGTGCTGGAGAGATACCAGCTGCACCTGATCCCGCACAACTCGGCGACTCATCTGCACCTCCTGGCGGAGACCATGAAGCACGCCTTTGCCGACAGGGCTCAATATCTCGGAGACCCCGATTTCGTTCACGTCCCTACGGAGAGGCTCACCTCGAAGGAGCACGCGGCGTGGATCAGCGGCCGGATCTCTTCGGTGCGCACTTACGGTCCGAGATTTTACGGGCTGGCCGCTGCCAAGCCGGAGCAGGGCGGCACCACCCATTTCGGAGTCTTGGACCGGTTCGGCAACGCGGTTTCCTGCACTCTGACCATCAACACCCAGTTCGGCTCCAAGGTGCTTATCCCGGGCACCGGGATCGTCATGAACAACGAGATGGACGATTTTTCCATCGAGCCCGCCGCGCCTAACGTCTACGGGCTGATCGGTATGGAGGCCAATGCCGTTCAGCCTCGCAAGCGGCCTTTGAGCAGCATGACGCCGACCGTTATCCTTCAAGGCGACAGGCCGGTTCTGATCGTCGGGGCGTCGGGCGGCCCGCGCATCATCAACGCCACCTTGCAGGCTATCCTCAATGTCGTGGACTTCCGTTTGCCGCTCAAGCAGGCCATCGGCTCACCCCGCATCCACCACCAGTGGATGCCGAACGAGCTCGCGGTCGAAGGGAAGTTACCGCTGAGCACGCGGAAATCCCTGGAAAGAAGGGGACACGTGCTTAAAGAGAGGGCTTCCCTGGGCGTGGTGCAGGCGATCTCGGCGCAGCGCTCCAGGGTCGACGCCGAGGC
>JACPDC010000181.1 GCA_016184235.1 Deltaproteobacteria bacterium
CCAGGATCCTCATGCGGGCAAAGAGATCCTTGCCAATCTCAGACGCTCGGCCTCCAACCTGGAGAGCGTCACCCGCCAACTGCGAGAGGGGGACGGGGTTCTGCACCGGCTGATTATGGATAAGCCCTACGCGGACCGCCTCCTCGGCCACTTGGAGAAAACAACGAAGGATCTGGCCCAGATCACCGGCCGTATCGAACGGGGCGAGGGAACCATCGGCGCGCTGGTAAACGATCCCGAGCTCTACCAGGAGGCCAAAGGGCTGGTCGGGGACGTCAAGGGGAGCTGGCTGTTTTCCATCTATCGCTTCTTCCGCGGGATAGGATCGTCAGGAGAAAATTCGCCGAAAGAGGAGAGCTCCAAAGAGGGAAACGCGCCGGGCCAATGACGGCAATAAAATATCAGGAGTGTGTCTATGCGCTTTCTACCGAGAGATGAAAAATTTTACGACTTCTTCGAGAACAGCGTGACCAAGGTCGTCGAAGGGGCCACACAGCTGGAGGACCTCATCCGGGATTTCAGAGAGGTGTCTCTCAAGGCCAAGAAGATCAAGGACACGGAGCACGAGGGCGACGTGATCACGCACGACACCATCGAGATGCTGAACCGCACCTTCGTCACTCCCCTGGACCGCGAAGACATCCACAACCTGATCTCCTCGCTGGACGACGTTCTCGACTACATCGAGGCCTGCGCCGAGCGCCTGAGCCTGTTCAAGATCGGCAAGACCACGGAGGAGGCGATGCTGCTTGTCGGGGTCCTCGTTAAGACCGTCAAGGAAATGGGACAAGCGGTTTTCAAGCTGCGCGGCTTGAAGGGCGCGGACTCGATCATGAAGAACTGCATCGAGATCAACCGGCTGGAAAACGAGGGCGACTACGTGTGCCGGGCGGCGGTGGCCAAATTGTTCGAGCCGGAGAACGATCCGCTGTATGTGATCAAGTGGAAGGAGATCTACGAGACCCTGGAGAACGCGATCGACCGGTGCGAAGATGTCGCGAACGTGCTTGAGGGCATCGTCCTCAAAAACGCCTAGCCGCCTGCTGAAAAAGGCCCATCTGGAATTTCGTTACTCGTTAATGGTTGATTGGTGACTCGACTAACGAATAACGAGTACACGATTAACGAAGGCATCGGTACGCTGTCAGGCGCGGCCGTGGCCGTTTTTCTGATTGGAGCCTACCAGAACCGTATAGAGGGACAACTTGGAAAGCTTGTAGATCTTTTCTACCTCGAGGTCGGCGTCCTCGATGAATGGCCGCAGCCTCAGGTTGGTGCGCCATCCCAGCCTTCGCGTAACCGGATCGAGCGTCTCGGTCAGAAATCCCAGCAACGGAAAGTCGCTCGTGAAGTGATTCACGATGACGATCCTTCCTCCTACCCGGCACACCCGCTTGGCTTCCTCGATCATCCGCACCGGGTCCGGGACCACGGTGACGACGTGGAAGGCCATCACATAATCGAAGCTGTCATCCGGAAAGTCGAGATTGAGCGCGTCCATTTCTAAGACCCGCAGGTGAGCCCAACCGTTCTCCTCGATCTTCTCCTGGGCGCGCACCAGCATGTCAGGCGCCAGGTCGATGCCGATCACTTCGCAGTGACGGGGATAGGCGGGAAACGAGGTCCCGGTGCCGGCGCCGACTTCCAGCACTCGGGCTCCGCGCGGGATCTTGAGATCGTGGATGACCCGTCTCAGACGAGAATAAAAGATCTTGCCGAAAACCTTATCGTACAGCGGTGCGAACTCCGAGTAGAGCTTGCTTTCATGCGCCTCTATTTCGCCCATGATGCGGACCTCAGGCCTGGATGCTCATGCTGGCGGGGAGTTTTCAGGCGATCCCTCGGATCTCCCGTGTCTGCTTCTTGTTAAAGATGGAGATATCCCTCTTGCGAAAACGCCATTGCTTTCCCTTCTTGAAGCCGGGCAATATGTTCTTCCGGGCAAACTCATTGACCGTGTCAGGGCTGAGATCCAGGATCCTGGCGACTTCCCTGCTGTTTAGCAGATCCTCTTCTCTTTCCAATAACATCATAAAGCCCCCTCCTCAGAGCGATCTTCTGCTGCCCGACAGTACAAGTTGAAAGCTGTAGCAAGTTAGCCGGACGCTGTCAAGGCAAAGTGCAACCTCGGCTTGCGCCTCGGACGAAGATCCTTTAGCATCGGTAAATCTGAGCGTTCAGCTGTCAGCCGGAGTCCAAGTTGTGGCCTTCCGGAACTCACTCGCTGAGAGCGAATCGCTGAAAGCCTCTTGTCGTGAAGAAGCTCTTGAAAGTCATCGTCCTGCTGAGCGCGGCCCTGGTCGCTATTCTGGCCGTCGTGCTTATCGCCTTGTTCCGCTTTGTTCAGATCGGCGAGCTGCGCCGTTTCCTGGTGAGCGAAATCGAAAGGCAGACGCGTCTCAGGGTCAGCGTGGGCGAAGCCGAGCTGGAGATGTCACGGCCCAGAAGGCCGTCGTGCGGATGGCGCTGCTGCCGCTCTTGGAGCGCCGCATGGTCTTTGACGAGGTCCGTCTTTTTCGTCCGACAGTGCGGATCGAGCGGGACGAGCAGGGAAGGGCCTCGCTGTCCGGCTTACTGGCGTATTTCCCCGTTGCGGTCCAGAGCGAAGATCGATTCACGCTGGACCTGCGCGAAGTCAAGGTTGAGAAGGGGGAGATGCTTTTTGTCGGGCAACGGGCGGGGGCAGGAGCCGCAGTGACTCATTTGCGGGAGGTGGATGTCAACCTCAAGCGCATTCAGGCGGGGGATCTGGCCCAGTCGAAGGCGGACCTGAAGGCCGGGACTCCGGACGGGGCAGGCTTGGCGCTCGAGTTCCGACTAAGAGCTGCGATCGAGGGAGAAGGCGACGCCGGGGGTATCCGGCTGACATCGAAAGGGAGGGCGCTTTTTCCGGCGGGCAGCTCCGAGCTGCGACAGGCGTGGTGGGATGCGGAGGGGAGTGTGGAGCGGCTGCCGGCGAGTTTCCTCTGGGCCTATTACCGCCCGGCCCTCCCGCTCCAAACGATTCGCGGTCTCCTTTCTCCAAGCCTGCGTTGGCAGGGAAGCGTGGCCGGCCGCCTGCGCATCCAAGGGCGAATCGACTTCCAGCGGCTCGAGCTCGACGCCCCGGATATTTTCTCCGGCACGCTGGCGGCCGGAGACGGGCGCCTCGAATTGGAGATCGACCGGGCGCGAAGAGCTTCGCGTCCCGCGTCTGGAGTTTCGCTCGGCGGAGATTCAGCTCTCCGCGCAGGGGAGCGCGCGTCCCCTGGGAGAAGACGATTCCTTCGTGGAGGTTCACGTCGCCACTCCCTTTCTGCCCCTGGCTGCGGCGCGCAAATATCTTCCCCTGAAGGCGCTCGACGCGCCGCTGTTGGAATATTTCGTCAAGTCGATGAGCCAAGGGGAGCTGAAGCTGACGAAAGCCGGCGTGAGCGGCCCGCTCTCGGATATTCGCCGTCCGTTCGAGCCCGGCTCCGAAAGCAACCTCTGGCTCGATGCCGAATTGAAGGATGGGGGAGGCAGCCCGCCCGGGGACCGCTATCTCCCGTTCCAGGGAGTCAGCGGGCGGGTCGTGCTGGACAAGGGAGTACTCTATTATAGAAATTTCAAGGGCACGTATGGACGCTCGCGCCTGACGGAAGTCGAGGGCGCGCAAAGGGGGATTGGCTCCGGGCGGAAATCCCTCGACCTGCGCATCAAGGGCGAGGTCGATCTGGCGCAGCTGCGCGAGCAGTTGAAAGCCGGCTGGATGCCGGCGCCGAAGGCTGGCGCTTTTCTTCAGGAGCTCGCCGGCAAAGGCCGGCTGAACTTGCGGCTGCGCGCGGGTCCTGCCGGGCCGCCGCAGTTTACGGGACAACTGGCTGTCGATAACGCGCGCGTGCGGGCAGGAGATGTCTCCCTGGCTCAGGTCAAGGGAGACCTGGTGTTTTCTCCGAAAGAGATCCGCGCCGAGAAGCTTACCGCCCTTCTGGGCGGCTCTCCGGTCCTGGTAAGAGTGATCCTGAGCAATTATCAGTCCGACCGGGCGGCCTTTGATCTCACGGTGGATTCCTCCGGCGTCAAAGCGGGCGAGGCGCTGCGCCCCTTTCTCTCGACGGGATCGCCGCAGGGTCCCGGCATGGTGCGCGGACGGATTCAATACCGCGGTCCTTTGGCCGACGGCGCGGAGCGGAGCCTCAGCGGGGCGCTGGAGCTGATCGGCGTGGAGATGCCGTTTCCATTTTTCCGCCAGCCCTTGCGCGAGGTGCGCGGCAGAGTGCTCTTTGACGCCGGCGGATTCGAGCTTCAGGGGATGCGGGCCCAGCTGGCCGACTACCCGTTCGACTTCAGCGGGCGGTGGAAATACGCGGAAAAACCGGGATTGACGTTCGCCCTGAACTTCCCGGAGATGGACATCGCTTACCTGCTGCCTCAAGACGGGCGGAGCGATCAAGATTGGTACGATCGCTTCCAGGCGAAAGGCAGGATCAGGATCGGCAAGGGGAGGTTCGAGGGATTTGAGTTTTCCGAGCTCAACACCGATCTTACGCTCGACAAGAGAACATGGCGCCTGGAGAATTTTTCCGCGCGGTCGCTCGGCGGGACCGTCCAGGGCGCGGGACGCTTCAGCGATGACGCCGCCGGCCTCGCGTTTTCCATCGAGCCGAGGGTCCAGGGGGTCCCGCTGGATGGATTTCTCAAGTGGTTCGACATGGGGACCCGGGAGATCGCCGGGAGAATCCATCTGACCGGCAAGCTCGAATCCCGCGGGGCCACAGGGGCCGAGAGGAAACGCAATCTCACGGGCAATTTCCAGCTCGAGATCAGGGACGGCCTGGCGCGGCGGCTGGAGCTGTTGGTGCGGATTCTCAACGTTATGGATCTGACGCGCTGGTTCTCCTTCCAGTTGCCCGATCTGACCCAGAAGGGGATCCGTTTCCGCAGCGTGACCGGCGACTTCAAGGTGGAGAACGGGGTCTATGTGACGGAGAATCTCGTCGTCGACAGCGACGACATCAGCATCACCGGCGCGGGCCAGGTCGACGGTCCCAATGAAAAGATCGATGCTATTATCGCGCTTCGTCCCTTTCCCAGATTGGGTTCGGTGGTGAGTTATATACCGCTGATCGGGCCCGGCATCGCCGGCATCAAGGATACCGTGATGGTGGCGAGCTTCCACGTGCAGGGACCGGTGGGCGACGCGACCATCACCCCGGCCCCTTTGAGCACCCTCTCCGAGTTTTTTTTCGGCGCCCTCAAGATTCCGCAGAAGCTGATTCCGATCCCCGGGACGGGAAAGAAGTGATCTCAGAGATAACGCTCTACACGAGGCTGGAGTGCTGCCTCTGCGAGGAGATGAAGGAGGTCGTGCGCCGGGTGGCGGGCGAGTTTTCCCTGAGCGTGAATGAGACGGACGTCGACACGTCTGACGAACTCCGGCGATTGTACGGCAGCGAAGTGCCCGTCCTTTTCATCAACGGCCGCAAGGCCTTCAAATACCGGGTGACGGCGGCGGATCTGAAGGAGCGGCTTCGCAGAGAAGCGCATCCGATCCGGAAGGTTTAACCTGCCTCTTCCGCCCGTCTCCTCGGGCGCTCCACCTGCTTGAGGATCTTCTTGCGCAGGCGGATCGACTCAGGCGTCACCTCCACCAGCTCGTCCTCGCCGATCCACTCGATCCCTTCCTCCAGCCCCATCTCCCGGTGCGGCGTGATCAGGATATTCTCGTCGCGCCCCGCGGCGCGGATGTTGGTCAATTTTTTTTCCCGGCAGATGTTGACGTTGAGGTCGTTGTCGCGCGAATACTCGCCGACAGCCATGCCCTCGTAGACGCGCGTCCCCGGGGCGATGAAGAGGGCGCCCCGTTCCTGAAGATGGAAAATCGCGTAGGGCGTCGCCACTCCTTCGCGATCCGCCACCATGGCGCCGTTGCTGCGCGCCTGGATCGGCCCGTGCCAAGGCGCCCAGCCGTCGAAGAGCGCGTTCATGATGCCCGTGCCCCTGGTATCCGTGAGAAAACGGGAGCGAAAGCCGATCAGCCCCCGCGACGGCACGGCGAACTCGAGCCGGACGCGGCCGGAGCCGGCGGGCGTCATCTTGGTCATCTTGCCCCGGCGCACCGCGAGCAGCTGCGAGGTCACGCCGATGTAGTCCTCCGGGACGTCGATCACCAGCAGCTCCATCGGCTCATGGAGCTTGCCGTCGACCTCTCGTGTCACGACGGTAGGCTTGGACACCTGAAGTTCGTAGCCTTCACGCCGCATGGTCTCGATCACGATAGCGAGCTGAAACTCGCCCCTGCCGGTGACCCGAAAGGCGTCCGGCGAATCGGTCTCCTCGACCCGCAGGCTCACGTTCTTTCGTTGTTCATAGAGCAGGCGCTCGCGCAGTTTGCGCGAGGTGACGTATTCTCCCTCGCGTCCGGCCCAGGGCGAGTTATTGGCGCTAAAGATCATCGCTATTGTCGGTTCGTCGACGCGCAGCGCAGGCAGCGGGCGTGGGAACTCGCGGTCCGTAATGGTGTCGCCGATCTCGATATCCTCGATCCCGGCCACCGCCACGATATCGCCGGCGCTGGCCTGTTCGAGCTCGACGCGCTTCAATCCCTGCCAGCCATAGAGCTGGGTGATTTTCACCGGCTGCCGGGAGCCATCCGATCGGCAGAGGATAAATGGTCCGGCGGTCAGGGTGCCGTTCTTCAACCTTCCGATCGCCAGACGACCGACGTAGTCGCTGTAATCGAAATTGTTGGCCTGGAACTGCGTTGGAATCTCCGGGTCAACCAGCGGACCCGGCAGCGCCTCGACGATCAGGTCGAACAGGGGAAGCAGATCCTTCGAAGGCTTTTTGAGATCAAGGGTTGCAATGCCGCTGCGGGCA
>JACPDC010000249.1 GCA_016184235.1 Deltaproteobacteria bacterium
TCGTGCTTGCCGCCGAGCTTTCGCCCCAGCATCGTCGCCGCCACGACACCGCCGCAGCCGCCGCCGAGAATGACGATCCGCTTGCGCCCGTTGGTTCCGTTCATTTCGCCCGGTTCTGCTGTTTTTGCTTCGCCCTCTGCGCCAGTCCCTGGAGGTCCCTGAGCCTAAGCTCGCGCCACATCTTTTGCTCGGCCGCGCCATCCGGAGTAAGCTCGCCGCCAAATCGTGAAGTCCAGCGCAGCAGCCGCAGCAGGAGGACGTCGGATAAGGCCTTCAGCTCCTCCAACAGCCGCTCCCGGCTCCTGCGAAGACCGACGATCAACCCTAGGCCTGCGATCGCCGCGAGGATAATGATTTTGAGCATACCTTCCTGCCCACGTCCCTGTGGTTTTTTGCCGAGCTCTCTTTTGACGGGTATCCGGGATTGTCGCTCTTAGCGGAGGAACGTATCTTCCTGGCGCAGCGCCTCGGCAGCCTCCTTTAAGGAGATTTCTGTTGGGGCGCCCTCACCCAGCAGTCCGATCTGGCGCAGGAACTGGCCGATCTGCGCGTGGTCGCGCGGGTTGACCGGCGCATAGGGCCGCGACGGATCACCTATGTCCACCCCGAAGTGCTTCAGCGCCGACTTCATGATCGGCGGCAACCCGTAAGCCGCCCACTTCCCGGGAAAAAGGGCGAAGCAGCGCTGCCAGTATCTTGCCCGCTCCAGGTCGCCGGCGCGGAAGGCGCGCACCACCTGGGCGCCTATGCGCGTCCCCGGCGGTGGCATAGTCGCTCCGGAGCCGCCCATCATGAGCGTCGCCAGCAGAGGCTGCATGGTGGTAAAGTAGTGGCCTCGTCCGGCCAGGTCGATCTGCTCGATCAGGCGCGATATCTTGGTGATGTCCCGCGAGCTCTCTTTGAAGTAGCGGATGTTGTTGATCTCGCTGATCTTGACGAAGGCGTCCTGCGGCGGATCCGCGCCCGGGCCCGGGTTGTGGTAGCAGACCACGGGCAGAGGGCTCGCCGAGGCCACCTGGGTATAGAATTCCATCAACTCGGCTATGGTCGGCTGGCCTCCCCAGGGGCGCAGCGGCATCAGCACCTGGACCAGGTCGCCGCCGACGCCGGCGGCATATTCCGCCAGCTCGATAACTTCGCGCGGAGAGGGGCTCGAGGCGCCCAGGATGACGGGCTTGCGCTTGCCCACCATCTGGGTGGCGACGCGCAAAAGCTCTTTGCGCTCCTCGCGCGACAGCATCGTGTATTCCGCGGCCTCGACCGCGGCGACGGAGATCGCATCGCAGTCCGCTACGAGAAAATCGATCTCCCGCTCCAGCGCCTGGTAATTGACGCGCTCGTCCGGCCCGAAGGGGGTGAGACAGGCGCCGATGATCCCTTTGATCGGCTGATTAAGCGCCATGACCGCTCAATTCAAAATCTCGGCGACGATCCGGGCATGGCCGGCATCGCTTCCCTTGATTCTGAGGGGCAAGGCGAGAATTCGGGTTTTCTTTCCCACGATCTTGCCCAAGTTTGCCACGTTCTCGGCGATCAGGACATCGTTGCCGAGCAGTGTCTGGTGCACCGGAAAGGCGAAGCCCTTCGGCCTGAGCGGCGTGGGCAGATCCACGGTAATACAATCGATGCCGAGGAGCTTCACCCCTTTCCGGACGATCCACTCGGCCGCGTCCACGGAGAGATAGGGATGGAGATTGTAATCCGCGCTCTCGAACTTCTCGTCCCAGCCGGTATAGAGCATCAGGATGTCGCCGCGATTCACTTTGACGCCGGAGCTGTCGAGTTCCCTGGCGGTGACCTCCTCCCCTCCCTTCTTTTTTACCGCGATCACCGCGCCGGGCCCGACGAAGGCCTCCAGGGGCAGCTCTTCTATAGACTTCCCGTTGGGAACGATGTGGACCGGCGCGTCCACGTGCGTGCCCGCGTGGCACGGCAGCGAAAGCTCGGTGACGTTCAGCGGATGGCCCTTCTCCAGGCTGAAAAACTTCTGCACATGCACGTCCGGCAGCGCCGGTATCTTCGGCATCCCGTCATAAATCACGCGTGAGAGGTCAACCATTTCCATAAGCGCCTCCCGGTCTATCGCCCGTTTCTCCACCTGGCGTATAACGGGTCGCGGTCCACGTAGGCCCGTTTGATGCCGTCATAGGCGAGCCAGAACTGATCGAGCGTCTTCTGCACGGCGGCGCGCACCTGCTCCTGCTGGTGATCCGTCACCGCGTAGCGCTCCACTGCCAGCGGGCCGACCTTCATGTGCTCTTCGTCGACCCCCATGTGCAGCGTCCAGTAGCGGATATCTTCGGAGCTGCGGTCGAAGCCGTAGTGTTTGGTGAGGCCGTTGACGATCCGGGTCATGCGCTCGCTCGCGGTTCCCTCCAGGCAAAAGCCCTGGCTCGCGTACAGCTCGAGCCAGCTTCTCTGGTAGATCAAAAGCTCGCGCCAGTCCAAGAAGGCCTCTGTCTCCGGCAATGCTTCCACCCGATCCAGCTCTTCCTTCGGATAGCCGCAGGCCTTGGCGAAGCGGATGTAGAGCCCTTTGTGGCTGTCTGTCCCGGTAATTTCTCCTGTCCCCTCCTCGACCACATTCTCGATCCACATCTTTTCCAGCTCGGGATCGTCGGGACAGCGGGCCAGCATGCCGGCGATCGGCTTGGGGAAAGGCTTGGGAAAAAAAAGATAGAACTGGCCGACGAATCCCTTGAGCTGTTCGCGGTCCAGCTCTCCCCTTTCGATCATGCCGATCACCGGATGATCTTTGGAATGTTTGCGCCGCACCATTCCCTGGATCTCTTTGACGAACTCTTTGGTCGGAAGCGCCATAAATCCTCGCTACGTTAAGGAATTGCCCCCGGCGGGACTCGAACCCACGGCCCCAGGATTAGGAATCCTGTGCTCTATCCATCTGAGCTACGGGGGCCCAGGGCTTCTTTTCTATGCTGTTCGCCGGCCGAATGCAAGATTCTAAACAGGCTGTCAAAACGGTCATCTGCCGTCGGCCGGCCCGAGGGCTCTCTCAGGTCCGATGCGATAGACCTGTGCTACGCTGAACCGAAGATACGCTTGACACTCCTCGACTGACGCATCGGCCCTTCGATAACCCCCGGGCCGGCGGCCATGCGCGCGTCATGGCATCTGGCAAGCCACGCCGGTCTCCTTCAAGGCCTTTTCATAGCGGCGGCGGACCTCCGGGTCTTCATCTTCGTAGTGGATCAGAGTGCCGCCCTTTTTTACATCTATGTAGACCCCGTCCTCGCGGCGCTGGGCTGCAATCTTGAAGCCGACCGGGTGGAGCCTGCTGCCGAAGCGCAGCGCCAGGTGGCGGGCCGGCTCCGGGCCGGTATTAAAGTGCTGATGAAACCACCCGCCGGGCGGGCAGTAGATGCTCCCCTCCCGCCACCGGACCTCCACCACCTCATCGGCCTTTCCACTTTCGTAGGGTCGAATACCCAACTCGCCGTCCCAGAGCAAGACGTAGCCGGAAGACTGCAGCCCGAGCAGGATAGCGCCGGGACCGTGATAATGGGCCTTGTGGTAACGACCCGCCGGCCACTGCGCGAGATGGCCGATCAGCTCGTTGCCCGCCAGCTCGAACTGAGTGATCATTACGCCCGATCCTTTGACGTCCCTCAAGTCCAGCGCCGCGGAGCGGACATCCGGGATGAAGTTGGTCTCCCAGATATGCTGCATCCCCTTTTCGTAGCGTTTGTTGCCGACGGCGAAGAAGCCCTGCTCCCCCTCGTAGCGGTCCGAA
>JACPDC010000250.1 GCA_016184235.1 Deltaproteobacteria bacterium
TGCCGGATTCTTTCATGGAGCACATCCATGCCGAAGTCGAACTCGTGGTTTCCCAGAGTCATGGCGTCGGGGCTCAGACGATTCAGGAAGTCGAGCTCCGCCTCTCCTTTATAGAAAGCGGACAGGGAGGAGCCCAGGAAGAGATCCCCGGCCATCAAGAGAAGCGTATGGCGCCCCAGCCGCCGGTTCTCGGCGCGGATCCCCTCCACCAGGGCGGCCAGTCGAGCGGCCCCGCCCGCGAGCTTTCCCTTATCAGGACTGAACGGCTCCAGTTGCCCGTGCAGATCGTTCAGGTGCAGGATGGTGAGGTGCCCGGCCTGGGCCGCCTGGGGCCGGCCTGGACGCGCCGCGCAGGAGAGAACAGCGGGGAGCAAAAAAACCAGGAGCAGGGCGCAAAAGGGGAAAAGTCTTGTCTCGCGTGGCTTCTTCACGGGGCGAAAAGTAACCTATTCTACAACGTTCCCGGAAGATAACAACCGCCCTTTCCCGCTCAAGAATCAGCTTGACAAAAAAGGGTGTTAAATCTAAACTTACACATGAAATTTTCGGCGTTTTAGATTCATGGCTCTTGACAACATCGAACAGCTGGAGGCCCGGGTCCATCAGCTGCTGGAAAAGCATGAAAGGGTGAAGAAGGAGAAAGAATTGGCGGAGAAGCGGCTCCAGCAGAGGGAGAGCGAGTCGCACCAGTTGAGAGGCCAGCTGCGCCAGTACGAGCGCGAGCGGGTCGAGATTCGGGATAAATTGGAGAAGATCCTGGGCCATTTTGACCGTCTGGATCTTCCTTAGGCCGGGGAAGGCTCTATGAAAAAGGCCGTGGATGTCGAGATCATGGGAGAAAAGTTTACCGTCCGCAGCGATGCCGACGAAAGCCACGTGCGAAAAGTAGCCGGATACGTCGATGGAAAGATGCAGGAGGTCCTGAAGACGACGCGGCCCGTCGGCAAGTCCAGCGTGGCCATGCTGGCGGCGCTCAATATCGCCGATGAGTACCAGCGATTGAAAGAGAGCTATGACGCGACGATGCAGCGGTTGAACCATTTGTCCAAAAGGCTTTCGACCATTTTAACTGAGGAGGGCTAATCATCAGGTGATCCTTTTCCCCTGCTGTGTTCGTGATCGGGAGAAGCAACTTAGAACCAACAAAGAAAGAAGGGAAGCTGTCCCTTGCCGTGGCTGTCAGGCCCTGGTTTCGGGGAAGACTTAAGCGGCAACATGGCCTCCACCTGTTTACCCGGTTCAAGTTGATCGCTTGACACGGCACCATGCGGGGGAAACCCGAATTCAAGGGTGGGGCGGAAGGGTGAAGGTTTGGGGAATCAGTCATCAAGGAAGGATCTGATCTATTGTTTTTCGCATCCGTGGACTTAAAAAGGTATTGGCAATCCACTATAGTCGGCTCGGAGATGGCAGCGGAAATGTCCTCAACATCGGTATTGGCAATTGGCAGTGGGCTCCTTCTCCGAGGAGCGAAGGCGGGACCGCCCGCGAATCGCTGATGTAGATCAGGTTTTAGCAGTCGCCTTCCCATCCCTATCTCGCACCGTCTCTCTCCCCACCACCGAGGGGCTCACCGTTGCGGCGGTTTATGGGAGAGAAAAAGCAGACACTTCGGGCCACGTCCCTTCGGCGCCGGGAATCCCTCTCGGCGGCTGAATGCCGGCTCTGGAGCCAGCGGATCCAGCAGAAGGTCCTTCAATTTCCGCCTTATCTCTGGTCGCGCGCGGTCGCGCTTTATAGCCCGATCGGGAACGAGGTTGCCACGGAGGAAATCCGTGACCACGCCTTGCGATCGGGCAAGAAGCTCTTCTACCCGAAGCTGGGAAACGGGGCGAGGCCCGCCCTGATCGGGGTGGCATCGGCTGACGAGCTCCGGCCCGGGCGTTACGGTATTTTGGAGCCGGCTGGAGCAAGGATGATGACAGAAGAGGATCAAGAACGTCTGGTGGTATTCGTCCCCGGCGTGGCTTTCGATGTTCAGGGGAACCGGCTGGGGAGAGGCAAGGGCTGGTACGATCGGGCGCTGGCATCGGTGGGAGAAAGGTCCGTCTTCGTGGCCCTGGCCTTCGAATTGCAGATCTTGGAGCGGGTGCCCGCCGACAGGTGGGACCGCAGAGTGCATCACATTATCACTGAGAGAAGGATCATTGCCTGCGGGGAGTCTCCCTCCCTGTCCGGGCCGATCCCCTGAATCTCTCAGACGCAAAGGGGGTGTTTTCTTTGGAACTCAATATGGTGATCGGAATTGCAGGATTTTTGGTGGGGGTTCTCTTGGCTCTGGCCATCGCATGGCTCAAGCGCAAGCAGCAGCGGGGCCGGATGGAGCTGGCGCAAGGCACCGCCGCCCGCATCATCGAGGAGGCGAAGAAAGAGGCGAACGCGATCAAGAAAGAGGCGGAGATACAGGCGCGCGACAGCGTTCTGCAGGCCAGGACGGATTTCGAGAAGGAGGTTCGCGAGACTCGCAGAGAGCTGCAGGCCCTGGAGAAGAGGCTGATCAACAAGGAGGAGAATCTCGATAAGCGCGTCGAGGCCGTCGAGAAGCGGGAGTCCGATCTGGGCCGGCGGGAGACCTCGGTCAAGGCTAGGGAAAAGTCGGTCGAGGAGAAGGCGGCCGAATGCGACAGCCTGGGCGACGAGGCGAAGCGGCAGATCGAGCATGTGGCCGGGATGACGCGCGAAGAGGCGAAGAAGAGCCTGATCGACCAGATGGTCGAGGAGGCGAAACACGAATCGGCCAAGCGCGTGCGTGTCATCGAAGAGGAGGCCAAAGAGGAAGCGGCCCGCAGGGGGCAGAAAATCGTGGCGCTGGCGATCGAGAGGTTGGCAGGCGATTTCGTCGCGGAGCGCACCGTTACCGTCGTGCCCTTGCCGAGCGACGATTTGAAAGGGAGGATCATCGGCCGCGAGGGGCGTAATATCCGCGCCCTGGAGGCGGCTACGGGCATCGACCTGATCGTGGACGACACCCCGGAGTCGGTGATCATCTCCGGGCACAATCCCATCCGGCGTGAGATCGCCCGCCTGTCGCTGGAAAAACTGATCTCGGACGGACGCATCCACCCGGGGAGGATCGAAGAGGTGGTGCGGAAGTCCGAGCAGGAAGTCGACGAGGCGATCCGGGAGGCTGGGCAAAAGGCCATATTCGATGTCGGGGTTCATGGCGTTCATCCTGAGCTGGTCAAGCTCCTCGGAAGACTCAAGTACCGCTACAGCTACGCGCAGAACGTGCTGCTCCATTCGATAGAAGCCGCCTTCATCTGCGGCAATATGGCTGCGGAACTCGGGTTGAACGAGAAGCAGGCGCGGCGCGCGGCCCTGCTGCACGACATCGGCAAGGCGGTGGACCATGAGGTGGAGGGATCCCACGCCATCATCGGGGCGGAGCTGGCGCGCAAATATGGCGAGTCTCCCAAAATCGTCAATGCCATCGCGGCGCACCACGAGGATGTGAAGGCCGAGACCATTCTGGCCCCTTTGGTCGACGCGGCGGACGCGCTGTCCGGCGCCCGTCCCGGCGCGCGCCGGGAGATGCTCGAGACCTACGTGCGGCGGCTCGAGGAGCTGGAGCGGATTACCAATTCCTTCAAGGGCGTGGAGAAGTCGTACGCGGTCCAGGCCGGCAGGGAGATCCGGATCATCGTGCAGCATGACCTGGTCTCGGATCAGGATGCCGCGCTGATGGCGCGCGAGATTGCGCGCAAGATCGAGGCCGAGATGACCTATCCGGGGCAGATCAAGGTCACGGTTAACGAACTTTATGCGTGTTCTTGTTTTAGGGGACGTGGTGGGCCGTCCGGGCCGGAGGGCGATCCGGGATCTTGTCCCGTCCCTGGCGCAGAAGGAGAAGGTCGATCTGGTGATTGCCAACGCCGAGAACTCGGCGGGAGGCATGGGGGTGGACGTGAAGAGCGCCGAGGAGCTGTTCGGGGCAGGGGTCCATGTGCTCACCTCGGGAAACCACGTCTGGAAAAAGAAGGAGATCTATCCCTATCTGGAGAGCCGGCCTCTTCTCATTCGGCCGGCGAACTACCCCAAGGGCGCTCCGGGCCGCGGCTGGGTGGAATGGGAAGGCGCGGGCGGGCAGCGCGCGCTCATCATCAATCTGCAGGGCAGGGTCTTCATGCCCGGCAACATCGATGACCCGTTTCGCTGTGTCGACGCGATCTTGAAGGAGCGCGCCGGCTTTTCCCGCGTCGTGATCGTCGATATGCATGCCGAGGCGACCTCGGAGAAATGCGCCATGGGCTGGTTTTTGGACGGCAGGGTCTCGGCCGTGTACGGCACCCATACCCACGTGCAGACGGCCGATGAGCGGATTCTTCCCAGGGGCGCGGCCTACATCACGGATCTCGGCATGTGCGGTCCCACGGATTCGGTGATCGGCATCGAAAGGGAGCTCGTGATCGAAGGTTTTTTGAGCCAGCTGCCGCGCCGTTTCGAGGTCGCGAAAGAAAACGTGATCCTCCAGGGAATCGTGCTGGAGGTGGATGAGACTACCGGCAAGGCCGTGGAGATCCGGCGGCTCCGCGTTCCGTGGGGGGAGGCCGAATGACCAGGGTGGCGCCCGAAGAGCAGCTCCGGCGCATCAAGCGCGGCGCGGTCGAGATTCTCCTGGAAGAGGAGCTTCTTAAGAAGCTCAAGCGCGGAAAATCCCTGCGGGTCAAGGCGGGATTCGATCCGACGGCGCCGGACCTCCATCTCGGCCACACCGTGCTGATCCAGAAGATGAAGCAGTTTCAGGATTTCGGCCACGAGGTGATCTTCCTGATCGGAGATTTTACCGGGATGATCGGCGATCCGTCCGGCAAATCGGAAACCCGCAAGCAGCTTGGCCGGGCTGAAGTTCTAAAAAATGCGGAGACCTATAAGGAGCAGATTTTCAAGATCCTCGACTCTAAAAAGACCGTCATTGAGTTCAACCACCGCTGGATGGAGAAGATGGACGCCGCCGCGCTGGTCGAACTGAGCGCGAAGTATACGGTGGCGCGGATGCTCGAGCGGGAGGATTTCAAGCAGCGCTATCAGAGCCAGCAGCCCATCAGCATCCATGAGTTTCTCTATCCGCTGATCCAGGGTTACGATTCGGTGGTGCTCAAGGCCGATGTCGAGCTGGGCGGCACCGACCAGCGCTTCAATCTGCTGGTCGGCCGGGAGCTCCAGCGCGAGTACGGCCAGGAGCCCCAGGTGATCCTGACCATGCCGTTGCTCGAAGGGACCGACGGCGTGCAGAAAATGAGCAAGTCGCTCAACAACTACATCGGCATCCAGGAGCCCCCGGAAGAGATCTTCGGCAAGATGATGTCGATCTCGGATGAGCTGATGTGGCGCTACGCGGAGCTGTTGAGCGATCGCGACCTCGAAGAGGTGACAAAAATCCGCGACCAGGTAGCCGGCGGCTCGGTCCATCCCATGGATTTTAAGAAGTCGCTGGCCGCCGAGATCGTCTCACGCTTTCACGGCCCTGCGGCCGCGGCCTCGGCGCAGGATTATTTTGAGACCCGGCACCAAAAACGCTCCGTTCCCGACAGCGTGCGCAAGCAATTTTCCCCGCCCGAGCGCATCTGGATCTGTCAACTGCTCGTCGATCTTCAATTTGCCAAATCCAAGGGCGAGGCGCGCAGGCTGATCGGCCAGAGGGCGGTTAAAGTCGACGGCCGGGTGGTCTCGGACGTGGATTTCGAGTTTCGGGGAGGAGTGCACCGTCTCGTGGAGGTGGGCAAAACCCGCATCGCCCAGGCCTCGGACGGCGCATGAGCGGATTTTCCCCCGTCTTTCCCTGTAGGGTTGTGTCTCTTTTGCTGTCGTTGCGTAAGCTTCCATAGGGCGACTCTATAAGTCCATCCGTGCAGATTTTCTGGACCTGCGCTACGCTACGGTCAGGCGGTTGGCAAACGGGCCTCGATACAAGAAACAAGACCTGACCCTAGGACGTAATCCTATCCCGAACTCGGTCGTTAAGTCCTCCAGCGCCGAATGGGAATCGCGGGTCTTTATTTCTCGCCAGCGCGCTGTTCGCTTGACCTGCCAATTGGCTTACGCGCCGTTCAATCCTTTGCCAGCGGCCTCTTAAGGATTCGTTCCCTCTCGGCGTCTTTTAAAGGAGTCAATTCCCCGTTCTAGAAGTATTGCTGCAAGATGACCGGGATTCACTCGCAGCTTGCCGCTCGTCTCCCGCAAAAAATCCCAGGAGGCCTTCTTAAGGGGGATGACCCTCCGTAGCTTCCACTCTGGATCGCTGGGTCTGCCTCCGCGGGAGCTGAGCCGTGCGTCAATTTCTTCTCGGAGTTGAATCCACTCCAGAGGGCCGGAAAGCCGTGTTTTTAAAGACAATTGCCTCGTTGCCCCTAGGGCCTTTCCAATACGATCCATTTTTTTAGCCATCTCTGTGTCCTCCTACAACTTCGGGCTATCATACCGTGAGATCCCGTAATATTTGCTGTCTATCACGACGCCCACTTCACCCTGCTGAGCTTCCCGCCCAAACCGATGAAGAAAATTCC
>JACPDC010000251.1 GCA_016184235.1 Deltaproteobacteria bacterium
GCCAGGACAAAGGAGAGGAGGGCCAGGACCAGGAGGGTCCCGGATATCGGGCGGGTCAAAAACAGCCAGGGATTGGCATCGGTCATGATGGCCCGGATGAGATTGACCTCGATCTGATCTCCCAAGATGACCCCGAGCACCATCGGGGCCAGGGGAAAGCCAGTCTTGACCATGAGATAACCGAGCATGCCGAAGATGAAGAAAGTGTAAACGTTCTCCATGATGTTGTTCAGGGCGTAGGAGCCGACCACGCAGAAGACCAGGACCACCGGGACCAGGGTGTGCAGCGGCACCGTGACCACTTTGATAAACAGCCGCAGGGAGAACGCCTCAATCAGCACGGTCACGAAATGGGCGACGAAATAGGCCGCCAGCATGCCGTAGGCGACCTTGACGTTGGAGATGACGAAGAGCGGGCCCGGCTGGATGCCGTGGATAATCAGGGCACCGAGCATGACCGCGGTCACGGCGTCTCCTGGGATCCCGAAGGCCATCATCGTGATCAGCGAGCCGCCGATGTTGGCGTTGTTGGAAGCCTCGGCGGCGATGATGCCGTCGGAGATGCCCGTGCCGAATTTTTCCGGGTGCTTGGAGAATTTTTTGGCCTGGTCATAAGCGAGGATATTGGCGGCGGATCCCCCGACCGCGGGAAGAATTCCGATCCATAGCCCTACCAGGGTGGACCAGATCAGGTTGAAGGGTTGGGAAACGATATCTTTCAGCACTTTAAGATGCGAGACGGAAAGGTCGAAAGTCGCGGGTTTTTCCAGCTCGACTCGAGCCTGGCGCGTCTCGAGGTCCTGCAGGAGCTGGGAGAAGGCAAAAAGACCGATCAGAATCGGTAGGAAAGCGAAGCCGGTCTGCAACAGCTCGATCCCGAAGGTAAATCTAGGGATCGACATAATCGGGTCGGCCCCGATCGTGGTGATGAGAAGTCCGACTGCGCCCGAGAGCAGACCCTTGATAATGGAGCCTTCTGTCAGCGCTCCAACGACGCTCAGGGTCAGGATGAAAAGCGAGAAGTATTCCCACGGTCCGAAATTAAGCGCCAGTCTGGCAAGCTGGGTAGCGCCGATCACCAGGGGGACGCCAGCCAGAATTCCACCTATGAGAGAAGCCCAAATACCGGTCCATACCGCTCTGCCCGGCGCGCCGTTTTTGGCCATGGGGTGGCCATCAAAGGTGGTGGCGATCGCTGAGGGGGTCCCCGGGATTCCCAATAGGGAGGCGGAGACCAGCCCGCCCGATTCCCCTCCCACATAGACCCCTACACCGTCATGGTGATGGTGATCCCTGGAATGGCTCCGCCGATCAGGCCAGCCAGGATACCTGTTGCCATAGAGAGAAAGATCTTGGGCTCGAAAACCGAGCCCGCGGCCTGAAGGATGATTTCCAACATGGGCGGTCTTTAGATCATTGGAGCCAGCTTCCCCGCGGCAGAAGGACTCGCAGGTAGAGCTCGAAGGCCAGATAGGCGATCAACGAGGTCCCGACTCCAAGGAGGGCGGAGCCCGGCAAGCGCCGCCATAGAGGTTCGCCTAAGAGCCACTGCAGGGCTGCGACAAATAGCGTCGTAGACAGCAGAAAGCCAAGCTTTGGCAGCAGCAGGACGTAGAGACCGAAGATAAAAAAGCTGAGAAGGGTAGGTTGGTAGTTCTTAAGCCAAAGATCGAACGCTATCTTCTCTGTTTTTTTCCCCCTCCCATAGACCAGCAGGCTTTGCAGGATTAAGCTCAGGCTTAAGATGATGATCAGAAGAAGGAGAAAGCGCGGGTAGAAGGACGGGCCGATGGGCACCAGGGGGTTGGCAGGAATCTCACCGACACCGCTGTAGAGCCAACCGCTGAAAGCTAGGAGCCCTAGACCGATCCAGCCGTCGCGCCCCATGGCCTATTTCCGTTTATATCCCAGGGCTTGCGCCAACTCCGCATTCTCCTTGTCGTTGTTTCGGAGGAACTCCGCATAGGCTTTCCTTCCCAGAAACTCGACGTCAGTCCCGTGCTTCTTCATAGCTGCCGTAACTGACGGATCTTTCAAGGCCTTGCTGCAGGCATCCTCGAGCTTCGCCAAGGCCGCCTCAGGCGTGCCTTTAGGCGCCACGATCCCGCGGTTGACCGCATATAAGACATCGATGCCCAGCTCCTTCAGCGTGGGCAGGTTGGGGACCTCGGGGTGGCGCTTGGGCGTGGCGATCGCCAGGAACTTGAGTAGCCCGGACTTCTCCTTGTCGACCTGGGTCAGGTTTGTTTCACCTCCATCGATATGCCCGCCCATAAGAGCGGTCATCCGTGGCGCCGTGCCCTCGTAGCTCACATATTTAAACTTGACCTTTGCCGCGTTAGCGATCATTGCCGGGAAGAAGTGGCTGGTGGAGCCCAGGGTGGCCCCAATCTTGATTTCTTCGGGACGCTTTTTGGCGTCCGCCAAGAGCTCCTTCATCGTCTTCCACTTTGACTTGCCGTAGACAACAAAAATCGCCGGCGTGGAAGTGGCGAGACAGACCGGCTCGAAGTCTCTGTAGCTCACGTCCGAGACCCCGGTGTAGTAGGTCGTGTGGATGTAGTCATGGGTCGAGTAAATCGTGTAGCCGTCGGCAGGCGATTTTCTAGCCTCCGCGGCCCCGCGCGTGCCCGAGGCGCCAGTAATGTTAGCCACGACCATAGGCTGCCCCAGCTGTTTCTCCATGGCGTTGGCGACTACTCGCTTGATGACGTCGGTGTCACCCCCTGCGGCCCAGGGAATAATCATCTTAACGGGCCGGTCGGGGTAGGACGCACCGAGAGCCGGTTGCGTAGCGAAAAGCGCTAACGCGACAAAAACAAGCCGCGGCACGAGCGCACTCATAGTGGACTTCATGGGAGTTCCTCCTTTTGCCCGGGATAAAGGCGGCTCTACGACTACCACATCCGCCAAAAAACACAAGCCGGTTTTTACGTCCGGATGCGAGGGAGCTGGCAAGGTCGAATCTCCTTGCAAGTGTCTGCCAACCCCTTTAGAATCACCACCTAAAGCCGATATTGTTTAGCAGGAGGTAACAACGATGGCTATAAGACTCTTTCAATCGCCGACCTCGATGTTTTGCGAGAAGGTGAGAATCGTTCTCGCGTCAAAAAACGTCCCGTACGACGTGGCGGACGTAAAGAAAGACGAGCGCAAGTCTCTGATCGAGTTCTCCGGCCAGAGAAAGGTGCCGGTCATGGACTACCACGGCCAATGCATTATCGACTCCACTTTTATCTCCGCTTTTCTGGAGGAAAAGTATCCCCAAAACACCATCTATCCGACGGCCGCTTCCGATAAAGGGCTCTGTCTCATGTTGGAGGACTGGTCCGATGAGGTTTTGATCCATGCCATTCACCTGATGCGCCGGGCGGAGACGCCGGAGGCGCGGCAGGCGGCCGAGAAGGCGCTGGGGATAGATCTGCGGAGCCTGGAGCTGTTGTTTACCGGAAGGAGCTTCATCTTCGACCGGATGACGATCGCGGACATTGCCATATTCACCCAACTCCATTATCTCTATACCGTGGTGCGGTATGAGCTGCCGCCGGGCTATAAAAACGTTCACACGTGGATGGATCTGATGCGGGGGTCTCTCAAGCTGGCCTCGCTTCATGACATCGCTGCATGAATAAACCTGAGGTGGCGCCGGATGAAAAAAGAGGTGGTGATCCCGCGTCTGGGATCGAGCGACGAGAGCAATGAGGTTAAAGTTTTGCGTTGGCTTAAGCGGAAGGGAGAAGCCGTCCAAAAAGGGGATCCCCTTCTCGAGGTCGAGACCGACAAAGTCAATGTGGAGATCGAGGCGCCTGATACCGGACTGCTGAGCGAGGTCCGCGTCCAAGAGGGTGAGGTTGTCGCCTTTAACTCCGTGGTGGCGGTTATTGAGGGGAAAGACTAACCGGGCGCGGGTTTTTCTTCGAAGCTCCGTTTTTCTTTCCCTTTTTTTTCTCTCTTTCCCCGCGCCGGCGGTCTTGCCCGGCGCGGTCCCGGCCATCTCTCGCGAGCTTCACTGGGCCGTAACCGAGGAAAAATTTGAGCTCGCCCTGGAGAGGCTCTACCCGGAGCAGCGCTCCGGGCGTCGCTCCGCCGCGGTTCTCGTTCCCGGGATTTTCTTTAATAGCCGCATTTTCAATCTGGACGACGACCAGGGTCTGGCGCGGTATCTGGCCCGGGACGGCTTCGACGTATGGAATCTCTCCCTACGGGGCACGGGCCGCAGCCTGAATCCTCTCAGGGGCGGCCCCAAGAGTTGGACCCTGGATGACATCGTGGAAAGGGATCTTGCCGCGGTGCTCCGCCATGTCCAGAAGGAAAGCGGCAGTTCCAAGATCCTCTGCCTGGGTTACGACATGGGAGGACTCCTGCTCTACGGATACCTGGAGAGGAGGGGCGGTGCCGGCGTTGCCGCCCTGGTTACCGTCGGCGCCCCGGTAACCTTCGATCAGCCGCAACAGGAGCCGATGAAAAGGCTCCTGAGACTGGAAGAGAGTCCTTTCCTAAAGAGAGCGTTTCTTTCCCTCAATGCGCCGTTTCTCGCCCGGCTGCTCATCCCGTTCCTCCCCAAGATGGAGCGCTTTTTCTACAACCCCGAGAACATCGACGATGAGGTCAAGACGAGACTGTTGGACGATGCGCTCGCGGATATCCATCCGGGAGTTTTGGATCATCTGCTATTGATGATCCGGCGCGGCGAGTTCGTTTCCGCCCGGGCGGATTTCAGCTACCGAAAGGCCCTGGGCAAGATCCGGCTTCCGATCCTGCTCGTAGGGGGAGAAGGAGACATGGTGGCGCCGCCGGAGAGCCTTCGGGTGGTCCACCGGGCGGTCGGCTCGAAGGA
>JACPDC010000252.1 GCA_016184235.1 Deltaproteobacteria bacterium
CCAGTTGGGCTCCAGGTAGTGCTTGAACTCGTGGATCAGGGTCGGAATATCATCCACGCTGTAGATGCGCTTTTTCTCGCGATCATGATAGCCGTAGAGTTTTATCTGCTGGTTGCCGAATCTCAAGCCGTCTACCAGCCGCGGCAACTCCGGCAGATGCTTCACCATCTCCTCCCGATCCTTGTAAACGAGTATCTCCAGCTCGCCCACCCGGTAGATTTCAGGTTTCAACGGCTCCTCGCTCCGATCAGCGATGTCATTCGCCGGCCCTGGAACCCTCCTTGAAGGCGCAGTGGAACATGCGGACATGAAGAGCAGCAGCGATATTATCAAAAAGGACACGGCTCACCTCCGCCTGATCTTTCGCCCGACAGATTCGCCGGCAGAGCAAAAATAGCCGAAATCGGGGAATTTTCCAATCTCGTTCTTCTCTCCCCGCCCCCGGCGTAACCCCATATAGAGATTACCCTTCAGGATAGGGGACTCGCACCAGCTGGTCCGCCGCCGTCCGGACATCCTCGTGCCACAAGTCGAGCAGCTTCCCGGCGATGGGCCCGGGCTTGCCGTCGCCGATGGGGTGATCGTCCCAGCTCACCACCGGCGCTACCTTAATCGAGCTGCCGATCAGCATCATCTCGGCGGCCTGACGGCCCTCTTCGACGGAGATATCGGCGACGCGGATATCCCGCAAATCCCCCTGCTTTACCAGGCGCCGAGCCAGCTGCAGGATGCGCTGCACCGTGATGCCGGAAAGGATGGCGTCAAACGGCGGATGCCGGAATACCCGATCCCTGGTGACAAAGGCTACGTTCATGTTCGAGCTTTCCGCCACCATGCCGCGCTCGTCGATGAAAATTCCGTTGTCCGCGCCGCGCTCTTTGGCCTCGACGACCACCAGCACGTTGGGCAGGTAGTTGGTGGATTTCACGCGGGCAAAGAACGCCGGCTTGATAGGCACCCCGCTGGTCACTACTTTGACTCCTTGCGCGTAGTAGGAAGCCGGGTAGATATCGGCGCTGAACACCACGACGTAAAAACTGCTGCCGACGCACTCGCCGGGCGCCAGGCCGAATCCGCCGGGACCGGCGGAAAGCCAGTAACGCACTGAAGCGTCTTTACGGCCGCTCGCCGCAGAGGTGTCGATAATGACCTGCCGCAATTGCTCCAGCGGGAAGGGCAAAGGGATGCGCGCCATTTCGGCCGAACGGAGCAAACGGTCCAGATGCTGGTCCAGTTGGTACAGCATGCCGTTTGCCAGCACCGCCGTGTCAAACACGGCGTGGCCGCGGTGCACCATGTGATCGTCGAGCGGCACAACCATCAGCGCCGGATCCGTCACAATGCCGCCGAGCACGCTGGAATACATCGCGTAGAAATTCGCCGCCTTGGCGTGCACCGCCTGGCGCAAACGAGCGAGAGCCTCTTCCGCGCTAAATTTTAGCGTCCGATTGACCGCAGGCATAGGCGCCCTCCCTTAACGGTTGACTGCAATCCTTGTTGTCGCGCTGACAAGATGGTCGATCCACGAACGAAGATGCCCGTGACGGGGCGCAGGCTGAAAGTCCTGGCGCGCCCGGAGGGATTTGAACCCCCAACCCCCAGATCCGTAGTCTGGTGCTCTGTCCAATTGAGCTACGGGCGCGAACCCGTGATCGTGCTGGTTCCTCGTGCTCGTTACGAGCACGAACCGCGAACACGAGACACGAAATAATGGCGGAGAGAGAGGGATTCGAACCCTCGGTACCCTTTTAAGGGGTACACACGCTTAGCAGGCGTGCGCCTTCGACCACTCGGCCATCTCTCCGTTTCGCTCAAGTTAAAAGGCAAAAGTAAAAATTAAAAAGAAACCGTCCACTTTGCTTTTTGCCTTTTTCCTTTTTACTTCGATTTGGCGGAGGGGGCGAGATTCGAACTCGCGGTCCACGAAGTGGACGCCGGTTTTCAAGACCGGTGGTTTCAACCGCTCACCCACCCCTCCCTCAAATACAGTAAATGGTAAATAGTGAATAGTAAATAGACCACCCCACCACCCCCATTCGCTATTCGCTATTCGCCATTTGCGATCTCAGCCGATTCGGTCCAGCCCTCCCATATAAGGACGCAGGACCTCCGGTACTACCACCGTCCCGTCCTTCTGCTGGTAATTTTCCAGCACCGCAACCAGAGTCCTCCCGACCGCCAGCGCCGAGCCGTTCAGCGTGTGCACATAAACCGTCCTGCCCTTTTTCTCCGGGCGATAGCGGATCTGCGCCCGGCGCGCCTGAAACTCCTCGCAGTTCGAGCACGAGCTGATCTCTCTATACGTCCCCTGCCCCGGCAGCCAGACCTCCAGGTCATATGTCTTCGCGGAGGCGAAGCCCAAATCGCCGGCGCAGAGCTCGACGACGCGATAGGGAAGCTTGAGCCGCTTCAGTACCTCTTCGGCGTCCGCCACCATCTTCTCCAACTCCTCGTAGGAATTCTGCGGCTCGCTCAATTTAACCAATTCCACCTTGTTGAACTGATGCAGGCGGATCAGGCCGCGCACGTCCTGCCCGTAGGAGCCGGCCTCGCGCCGAAAGCACGGTGTGTAGGCGACGTAACGGATCGGCAGACCCTCCCGCTCCAGGATCTCCTCTCTATGGATATTCGTCAGCGGAACTTCGGCCGTGGGGATGAGGAACCAATCCGGATCCGCGGTGCGAAAGAGCTCCTGCTCGAACTTGGGAAGCTGCCCGGTCCCGGTCATGGCATCCCGGTTGACCAGAAAGGGAGGAATGATCTCCTGGTATCCGCGCTCGCGCGTGTGCAGATCGAGCATGAACTGGATCAGCGCCCGTTCGAGCAAAGCGCCCTGGCCCCGGTAGAGGGCGAAGCGCGCCCCGGCGATCTTCGCCGCCCTGGCAAAATCGAGGATCTCCAGCTCCTCTCCGATATCCCAATGATTCTTGGGGGTGAAATCAAAACGAGGGATCTCTCCCCAGCGTCTCACCTCCCTGTTGTCCGCGGCGCCCGAACCCGCCGGAACACTATCATGCGGCAGGTTGGGAATGAGCAGCATGAATTCTTCGAAGCGCCTCTCCGCCTGCGCCAGAGGCCCCTCCCGCTCGCCGATCGCCTTGGAAAGCTCTCCTATCTCCCGCATCGGCGCGGATGCGTCTGCTCCCGACTTCTTGAGCTTGCCGATTTCCCCGGAGAGCTGATTTTTCTTCTCCTTGAGCCTCTCCAGCGTCGCCAGCATCTCGCGCCGCTCGCGGTCCAAGGCGGAAAATCTTTCCCAGCCGATCTTCGTCCCGCGCGTCGCGATCCGTTGCTTCACCAGATCCAAGTCGTCACGAAGAAGCTTAATGTCCAGCATAGCTATCAGCCGTCAGCTATCTTGCTAAGACAAATCAAAGGCATTTTGTACATGTTCCACCATAGGCTCACGCCCCTTCAAGGATATACCGACCACATCAAACCTGGCCTCCCGGCTGTGCAACCGGTGGCGGCTTAGAAAGAAAAGCGCCGCCTTCATCATCTTTTTCTGTTTGCGCGAGCCGACCGCCTCCACGGGCGCGCCGAAGCGATCGTCCGTGCGGGTTTTCACCTCGACGAAGACTATGACCCGCCGGTCCAGGAAAATCAGATCCACCTCACCGACCGGACAACGATAGTTACGTTCCACGATCCGATAGCCCTTTTTCGCAAGATATCCCTCCGCGATCCGCTCGCCTTCTTCGCCCAGAATTTGCTTCTGGCCCAGGCCGCCGGCGTCGTAGCGCTTTGAACCATTTGAACGTTTTGAACTGTTCAAGTCGTTCAAGCTGTTCAAGCCGTCAATCCTCATTGGCCGGCACTATTGTTTGCCACTCCCTTACGGGCCTGTAGCTCCTGCGGTGGATCGGCGACGGACCGCAGCGGCTGAGAGCAGCCATGTGCGCCGGGGAGCCGTAGCCCTTATGCCTTCCGAACCCGTACTCGGGATAGAGCTTGTCGTACTCAACCATCATCTCATCCCGCGCAACCTTGGCCACAATCGACGCCGCCGCGATCGAGACCGACAGTTGATCACCCTTGATGATCGCACGCTGAATCGGCAGCAGTTCAAATCGTTTCAAACCGTTCAAATCGTTTAAGCCGTTTTGAACGTCTTGTCTTCGACCCTGAGGTCTCGACCGTGATGCTCGACCGAACGGCTCAGACCCGAAGGCAACATCTTGAACTTTTTGAACCCCTCGAAGGAACTCCAACGGAATCTGATGCGGCCCGTCGATCAGGAGGCAATCGGGCGCTGGCGCCAGCTGCATGAAGGCCTGAGCCATAGCCAGGAGGCTCGCCTTCAAGATATTGATCCGATCGATCTCCTCGGGGCCGACGATGCCCACTCCCCAGGCAACCGCCCTTTCCTTGATCCGGGCCGCCAGCTCCTCCCGCTTGCCTGGGGTGAGGAGCTTCGAGTCTCTGATTTCAGGGTCGCTGAGTCCCCGCGGCAGAACCACCGCCGCAGCCACCACCGGACCGGCCCAGGGCCCTCTGCCCGCCTCATCCAGACCGGCCACGCACCTGAAGCCTCGGGCATACCCCTCTTCTTCCAAAGATGAAGGATGAAGGATGAAGGATGAAAATTGATTCCTCTTCATCGACCTCCTTTTTAGCCAAACGGGGCCGGAACTGCAAATAAATTCGTTATTGGTTACTGGTTACTCGTTATTTGGTTGCCGAATATACGAATAACTAATACACGAATAACGACCCAAAGGGCTGATTGCTATTGCCTGTTTTCCTGTGTTAAAAAATCACTATGAAAATCACCCGCGAAGAGGTTCAGCGCGTCGCCGTGCTGGCGCGCCTGCAATTTTCCCCCGAAGAAGAGGAGATATTGACCGGCCAGCTCGACAAGATCCTCCAATACGTGGAGAAGCTCGACCAACTGGATACCGCCGACGTGGAGCCCCTCGCCCACGCGGTCGATATCGTCAACGCCTTCCGCGACGATCGCGTGGCCAACCGGCCCTCGTCGGACAGTCTGCTGGCCAATGCGCCGGCGCGGGAAAAGGATTTTTTCAAAGTCCCGAAGATCATTGAATGAGCCTGCACGCGCTAACCCTCCACGACCTGCACGGAAAACTCGAGAAGCGCGAGGTTTCCTCTGTGGAGATCACCGAATCGGTCTTTCAGAGGATCTCGAGCACCGAGGAGAAGCTGCACTGCTATATCACGCTCTGCCGCGACGCCGCCGTGCAAGAGGCCAAGCGGGCCGACGAGCGGCTGAAGCGGGGCGAGGCCTCTGCGCCGCTATTGGGCATCCCTGTCGCTCTCAAGGATATTTTTCTCACCCGGGGGCTCCGCACCACCTGCGCCTCGAAGATACTCGGAAGCTTCATCCCCCCTTATGACGCGACCACGGTAAGAAAATTGAAGGAGGCCGGGGCCGTCGTCACCGGCAAGACCAACATGGACGAATTCGCCATGGGCTCGTCGACGGAGAATTCCGCCTTCGCTGCCACCCGCAATCCCTGGAACCCGGAGCGGGTCCCGGGAGGCTCCTCGGGCGGCTCGGCGGCCGCGGTGGCCGCGGACCAATGCATCGCCGCTCTCGGCACCGACACGGGCGGCTCGATCCGCCAGCCCGCTTCCTGCTGCGGGATCGTCGGCATGAAGCCCACTTACGGCCGGGTGAGCCGCTACGGCGTCATCGCCTTCGCCTCTTCGCTCGATCAGGTCGGCCCGATGACCAAGGATGTCACCGATTGCGCCCTGATGCTCGAGGCGATCGCCGGCCACGACCCGTCGGACTCGACTTCGGTCGACGCGCCCGCGCCGGCTTATGCCGGCTTTTTGAACGGCGATATCAAAGGACTGAGAGTGGGAATCCCCAAGGAGTATTTCATCAAGGGGATACAGCCGGAGGTGGAACAGGGGGTGAAGGATGCGATACGCGTGATCGAGAGGAATGGCGCCGGGGTCGAGGAGATCTCGCTCCCCCACACGGAATATGCGGTCGCCGTTTACTACATCATCGCCACGGCCGAGGCCAGCTCCAACCTGGCGCGCTACGACGGCATGAAGTACGGCTATCGCGCCCCGGCCAGGGATCTCACCGAAACCTATATGAAGAGCAGGGAGGAGGGATTCGGAGCGGAGGTGAAGCGGCGGATCATGCTCGGGACCTATGCGCTGTCGGCCGGCTACTACGATGCCTACTACCTCAAGGCGCAGAAGGTGCGGGCCCTGATCAAAAGGGATTTTGCGGAGGCGTTCCGAAAATGCGACGCTATCGTCACCCCGACGGCCCCGACCACCGCGTTCAAGATCGGAGAAAAGACCCAGGATCCTTTACAGATGTATCTATCGGATATTTTCACCATCTCGGTGAATCTCGCCGGACTCCCGGGCCTCTCCCTGCCGTGCGGCTTCGACGGAGACGGGCTGCCTATCGGGATGCAGATCATCGGGAAACATTTCGACGAAGCCACGATTCTCAAGCTGGCATTCGCCTACGAGCAGGCGACCGAGTGGCATAAGAAGAAACCGATACTCGACCATGGATAATACGTTGACTTCTTTGATCTCGAGTCGGCTCCCTCGTCTAGCCGAACTGCTGGGGAGTCGCAACCTTGGTGCCCGGAAGCGCGAGTTTGAGCAACTCGGTATGCTTCCGCTTTGGCAGGTGGAACAAGACCTTGAGCTTCTGACACGCCACTTACCATGCGCTAAAATCGCAACCGCCTACCGAAAGTTGCTGCAAAATGCCGGGCAGTTCCTCGCGGCGATGTACGAAATTAGAGTTGCAGCCATGCTAGCTCCCATTGCCGATCAGTTGGAACTTGCACCGAAGGTTGGCGCAGCCAAATGCGACCTGAAGTGCGAGTTTGAGGGGCAAGAAGTATTCCTCGAAGTCACGACCAGGGAGGATAGGTTCCCGCCTCTTTACGGGTCGGATACCATTGCTGATGATACGCATGTTTATGGTCGCGTCACCGTCGAGGCAGCCTTTGATCCGACCACTGCTAGAGATAATTCAGAGATCCGAGGAATTCCCGCCTCCCAGGAGTTACGCCAAAGAGCTACGAAAGAACTTGACCAACTCCCGTCCGGGAAACCGACAGTTTTGGTCATTGGAGCACGCGGAGGCCGCTCAGAAGATATAGAGGCGGCCCTCTGGGGTGATGAGGTTTACAAGGCTAATTCTCTAGGTCCTCCACTTAGAAAGGAGCGAGTTGCCAACGGGCTCTTTTGTCTCCCTGACGACATGGGAGGAACATCCCGCATAAGCGCTCTCGTATGGATGAAGCTAGTTCCACACTTTCACGATGTGAGAGTCCATAGTCGTTTGTTTACAAACCCGCGGGCGGC
>JACPDC010000253.1 GCA_016184235.1 Deltaproteobacteria bacterium
CCACTTGCGGATCTGAACCGCCCGATAGGGCGGCTCTCTTCTCCGCCCCAGCCAGCCTTCCAGCTCCTCCCGGGCGAGGTCTTTGATGTTGGGCTTCATGAACTAAACCGAATGGATCTCATCCGGCTTGAAGAAGAAAACGATTTCCCATTGCGCGGTCTGCGGGGCGTCCGAGCCGTGGACGGCGTTTTTCTCCACGTCCCTGCCCCAGTCGCGCCGGATGGTCCCCGGCGCCGCCTTGGCAGGATCGGTGGCGCCCATAATCTCGCGGTTCCTGGAGATGGCCGCCTCCCCTTCCAGGACCGAAACCAGGATGGGTCCGGAGGACATGTACTCCGTGAGGCTGGCAAAAAACGGGCGCTCCTTGTGAACCGCGTAGAAGGCCCGCGCCTGCTCCGCGCTCAGATGGACAAGCTTTGCGGCCACGACCTTCAGGCCGGCGGCCTCGAAGCGCTTGAGGATCTCTCCGATGAGCCCCCTGGCCACCGCGTCCGGCTTGATAATAGAGAGAGTACGCTCTGTCATATTAGTTACTCGTTACTGGTTATTAGTTATTGGCCTTTTGCGTGTTGCACAGTCATTGGCAGCCGAGTTTATTCTGCTCGATTAACTATTAACTAGTAACCAATAACTTCTTTCATGGTTTGCCCGATCAGGGCCGGCGAGCGCGCCACCCGCACTCCCGCTTTTTCCAAGGCGTCGATTTTCTCCCGCGCCGTCCCCTTGCCCCCGGATATGATAGCCCCGGCGTGGCCCATGCGCTTTCCGGGAGGGGCCGTCTGCCCGACAATGAAGCTCGTCACCGGTTTGCGCATATTCGCTTTGATCCAGACCGCGGTCTCTTCTTCGGCAGCGCCGCCGATCTCGCCGATCATGACCGCCGCATTCGTGTCCGGGTCTTCGTTGAACAGCTTGAGCACATCGATAAACTCCAGGCCGTGAACCGGATCGCCGCCGATTCCCACGCAGGTCGACTGCCCTAGTCCCAGGCGGCTCAACTGATCCACGGCCTCGTAAGTCAGCGTGCCGCTGCGGGAAACCACCCCGACGGAGCCGGGGCGGAAGATATGTCCGGGCATGATGCCGATTTTACACTCTCCGGGGGTGATAACGCCAGGGCAATTGGGGCCGAGGAGCCGGCACGCCCGCCCGTCCAGGTATTTCTTGACCCGAACCATATCCATCACAGGCACACCCTCGGTGATTGCGATGATCAGCTGGATCCCGGCGGCCGCCGCTTCCATAATCGCGTCCGCCGCAAACGGCGGCGGGACATAGATGACGCTGGCATTGGCCGCCGTGGCGGCGACAGCCTTTATGACCGTGTCGAAAATCGGAATCCCCTCGAAGGAGCTTCCCCCTTTTCCCGGCGTCACGCCTGCCACCATTTGCGTGCCGTATTCCTTGCAGGCGCGGGTATGGAACTGCCCGGTGGAACCGGTGATCCCCTGGGTCAGCACACGCGTGTTCTTGTTGACCAGTATCGCCATGATCCAACTCGTAAGGCGTGAGGAGTGAAACGTGAGGCGATCGCCTTACCCTTTACCCCTTACCCCTGACGCTTCTTTTACCGCCTTTACTATCTTCTCCGCCGCCTCCGCCATCGTTTCCGCCGGGGTGATGGCGAGGCCGGACTCCGAAAGTATCTTCTTCCCGAGATCCACGTTGGTCCCCTGCAGCCGGACCACCAGGGGGACGGCAACCCGCATCTCGCGAGCCGCCTCCACGACCCCTTGGGCGATCACATCGCACCTCATGATGCCGCCGAAGATATTCACCAAGACCCCCTGCACGTGCTTGTCGGAGAGCAGGAGCTTAAACGCCGCCGTAACCCTGTCCTTGGTCGCCCCGCCCCCGACATCGAGAAAATTGGCGGGCTCTCCGCCGTACAGCTTGATGATGTCCATCGTCGCCATCGCCAGACCGGCGCCGTTGACCATGCAGCCGATGTTCCCATCGAGGGCTATATAAGAGAGGCCCAGCTCAGAGGCCTCGGACTCTCTCGGATCCTCCTCGTTGAGATCTCTCAGGGCGTTGATCTCCGGATGGCGGAACAGGGCGTTGTTGTCGAAATTCATCTTGCCATCCAGGGCCACCAATTTTCCTTCGCGAGTCTGTAACAGCGGATTGACCTCCGCCAGCGAACAATCGAGCTCCACGAAGGCGCGATAGAGCCCCTGCAGTATGGGAGCGAGTGCGCCCGCCTGCGCGCCGGCGAGCCCGAGATCATAGGCGAGCCTGCGGCACTGAAAAGGAAGCAGGCCGACAACCGGATCGATCGCCTCCTTGAGGATTTTTTCCGGGCTTCTCCGGGCGACCTCCTCGATCTCGACCCCGCCCTCTGCGGAGGCGATCACCGATACCCGGGAGAGCGACCGGTCCAGGACCATGGCAAGATAGAACTCCCGATCGATGTTGAGCTGCTCCTCCACCAGCAGACGCCTGACTTCCCGTCCCTGCGGTCCGGTCTGGTGCGTCACCAGTTTTTTTCCCAACATCTCGCCGGCCTTTTTTTCCGCCTCCTCCGCGCTTCCCGCCAGCTTGACGCCTCCGGCCTTTCCCCTTCCCCCTGCGTGGATCTGCGCCTTGAGCACGCATCGACCCCCCAGCTCCTGGGCCGCGCTCTTCGCCTCCAGGGGAGTCTCCGCCACCCGGCCGCGCGGAACCGGAATCCCAAAACGCCTAAAGATCTCTTTGGCCTGGTATTCGTGGATGTTCATGAAAAAAGTAAGACCCTAAGACTAATATATAAGCCTCAAGGTCTCAAGTTCTCTATATAAAGGAAGAGGGTTAGGCGGCCGCCAGGAGCTTGTCCATCGCCTGGACCAGATCCTTGACATGGCCCAGGGATTCCTCGAAAGCCTTTCTCTCGCGCGGGCTCAAGTCGATTTCGATGACCTTCTCCACCCCGCCGGCGCCGATCATCACGGGAACGCAAAAATAATAACCCTGGACTCCGTATTCCCCCTCCAGATAGGCGGCGCAGGGCAGGACCTCCTTTTTGTCCATGAGGTAGGCCTGCGCCATCCGGACGGCGGCCGAGGCCGGCGAGTAAAAGGCGGAGCCGGTCTTTAAAAGCGCGACGATCTCGCCGCCGGCGTTGCGCACCCTGGCCTCGATCTCATCCAAGCGCTTGCTCGAGATGAACTTTTCTATCGGCACTCCGGAGAGCTGGCAGGAGCTCCGCACCGGGACCATGTCGTCTCCGTGGCCGCCCAGGACGACCGCAGACACGCTCGCGACCGAGACCTTCAGCTCCTCGGCGATGAAGCTCCGGTAGCGCGACGAATCCAGAATACCCGACTGCCCGACCACGCGGTTCTTGGGAAAGCCCGTGAGCTTCTTGGCCAGCGTTACCATGGCATCGAGCGGGTTCGTGATGACGATCACCAGGGAGTTCGGCGCGTACTTCTTAATTCCCTCGGCCACCTGGCGCATGATCTTCGCGTTGGTTCCGAGAAGGTCGTCGCGGCTCATTCCCGGCTTGCGCACGATTCCCGCGGTCACGATGCAGACGTCCGCGCCCGCGATATCCTCGTATTTTGTCGTGCCGACGATCTTGGCGTCGAAGCCTTCTATCGGCGCCGAATGGAGCAGGTCCAGCGCCTTGCCCTGAGGCAGCCCGTCGATGACGTCGTAGAGGACCACGTCGCCCAGCCCCTTCATGGCGCAGAGATGCGCCATCGTCCCGCCGAT
>JACPDC010000254.1 GCA_016184235.1 Deltaproteobacteria bacterium
GGCTGCGGGATCAAGATCCGCCGGAAGCTGAAACTCCGGGTCACGGCGCTCTGCGGTTCCGGCCCGGCCAATTGTTTCCGGCGTGACCTGGCGCGACGTGCGGGGAGTGAGGGGAGCTGATCGATCCCGGCCAGGTCGAGCGACTACTCCGGGAGCGGCCGCCGGTCCGGCATCAGCTCGTCCCGGGGCGTCGGCGAGACGATAGGTTTTATCCCGGCCACGTAGAGTCACAATCACGTCACCGAGCTGCTCTGCTAATGAAGGCAGCACTTTTTTAGCATTGTCCCAATTCGATTTCGTTACGCGGAGTTGACGGAGGATTCGATCGTCCGGCAGATCGACCAGTCGGATGATGCGCCCCAACTCTCTTGGGGAGTCGTTCTTCGCCTCAAGCGCCAGCGCACATTTTGCACGGGTGATCCCCGGCTTGCGCCCGACGAGGCGGAGCAATACCTGGTATGGGTGGGAGGTCTGCGCGTCTCCTCCGTCGTGAATAATGTTGCGAACGAGGCTCCGCCAGAAGTCCAGCTGCTCGGCGTTCAAAGACAAGCCAGCGAAATTAGCAGCCCTTCGACCGAGATCGGTCACTTCTACTTGTGGACCCGTATCATCGATAAGTCTGAAGAGTCGGTAGAGCTCCCGCAGTCCCCTGGCTGTTGTTCGGAAGCTTTGGTCGCTTGGCCGTTTTGTGAGCTGTTGGCGGATGTACTGCTCGACAGGCATCGGCGTGTGTCCGGTACCAGCAACACCAGCTTGGACTAATGCCTGGCCGAAAATACCATCGTCCTTTCCATTACGACCCTGCTCCAGGAGTCGCAACAGACATTGCATTCCCTTCGCAAGTTTGGAGAGGTCCGTGACTTGATTCGGAAAGCCCTTCATGGGTGCCATGATATACTAGATAACGGCAGAACAGAACTACCACGCGGGCAAAATTTTTGCTAAGGTCGCGATACAACTCAATCCGGGAGGATAATCAGCCACAGCGCGAATAAAGCACTACCGTGACAGCCGTAAGAGAAGAGACAACTTCAGCCCGAGCCTCTCTCATTTCCTACTTCTTACTCTTTCTCCCGCCGCTTTTAAGGAATGGCCGCCACGGCAGGCGTGGCTCCCGCTGTTATTGATGAGTGTGACCGGCGTCACCGCCTTCAACGCGGTGCTTTACACCGGACTGCACTACACCGGCGCGATCAACGCGACCCTGGTGAACGCGACCACTCCCGTGACGACGGCGGTGATCGCCTGGCTCGTCATCGGCGAGCAAATCACGCGCCGACGCCGTGATCCACGCCCTCAGGCAGCGCCGGGGCGCGTGGACGCATGAGATCGACATCCGCCCCGCTGTCGAGCAGTTCTGAAACTGCTCGACGATTTTCGATTTACGATGTTAGATTTTGGATTAAAGTTTTTCCCCGATTCCAAAATCGGCAATCCAAAATCCAAAATTCCCTAGCATCAGAGCCAGCCCCGCCACCAGTAGAGCACGAGCCCGCCATATTCGTAGACAATGTTGTGCAGGAGAGGGATGCGACCGAAGCGCAGCTCGAAGTTCCCGGCCGACAGACGCTCCCAAGGAATCGGCGCCGGGTAAACTGTAAAACCCGCCTTTTCAAAGGTTAACTTGGCGCGCAGCATGTGGTTGGGATGAGTTACCAGGAGAATCTGCTTAACGCGCCGGGGATGGAAGATCTGCGCGCTTTCCACGGCGTTGCTGTAGGTCCGGTTCGAACGCTCCTCCGTCTCCAGCTGTTTCGAGGCCGCACCGATTTCTTCCAGGAGCTTTTTCATGGCCGGCCCTTCCATCCCGGTATGGGGTCTGGCGCGTCCGCCGGCAAGGAGTAGACGGGGGGCATAGCCTTTGCGCAGCAAGGTGAAGCCGTAGACTGCGCGCGCCATAGAACTTGCGGACGGCACGTCATCCGCATAGGCGCCGCCGCCGAGCACAATGATCGCCTGGGCCTGCTTAAGCTCCGCCGCCAGGCGCAAGGGCTGGGCCAGGTAGTCGGCGACCGGCGTCGCTGCAACCAGCCATACCCCCAAGCCTGTCAGGACCAAGAGATGTTGAGTCCACCGCCAGATGCTCCTTATCATCTTCTCCTCCTTCGGCGCTTGCAGCGCTAAGGCCGATAGTGTACCACAAAAATGCGTGGAGACTTCAGAGGGGGGACTATGAATAAGGCGCAGCTGATCCGCGATTTTCTCCAGGCCAAAGGAATCCTGGTTATGCCGGGGGTCTACGATGCGCTTAGCGCAAAGATCGCCGCCCGGGCGGGATTCGAGGTGATCTTTATTACCGGTTACAGCGTATCGGCTACCCTGCTGGGCGAGCCTGACTTCGGGCTGCTCACGCAGACCGAGATGCTGTCCGCCGCGCAACGGATCTGCTCGGTAGCGGAGGCGCCCGTCATTGTCGATGCGGACACGGGTTACGGCAACGCGATCAACGTTATCCGGACGGTCAAGGAATTAATGCGGGCAGGCGCGGCCGGGATGTTTCTGGAGGACCAGGTCTGGCCCAAGCGTTGCGGCCATATGAAGGGAAAACAGGTCATCCCTCTCGAAGAACAGATAAAAAAGCTTGAGGCCGCTCTGGCGGCGCGCCAGGGCGGCGATCTCTACATAGTCGCGCGCACGGATGCGCGCCAGGCGCTCGGGTTGAAAGAGGCGATCCGGCGCGGTGTTGCTTTCAAGGACGCAGGGGCTGACGCGGTTTTCATCGAGGCGCCTGAAAATAAAGAGGAGATGCGTGAGATTGCTCGCCATGTGCCGGGCCCTCTGGTGGCCAATATGATTGAGCGTGGCGTTACTCCGTTGATGCGCCCTGAAGAGCTGAAAGAGCTAGGCTTCGAACTGGTGGTCTGGCCCCTGGGCCCGCTCTATGCCTCGGCGCAAGCCCTACAGCGGGTCTACGCAACGCTGCGGGAAAAGGGCACCACAGAAGAGATCCTGGAGCGGCTCATCTCCTTCGATGAGTTTCATAAGATCGTGGGATTGGAGGAGAAGTACGCCCTGGATGCGCGCTTCCGGAGTTAGAGCCGCATGGGCATGACCACATAGAGATAACCGTCGTCGCCCCCTTTTTTGAGGAGACTCGGGCTCAGCGCGTCCTTAAAAGCTAGGTCCACTTCTCCGGCCCCTTCCAATACGGCGAGCACGTCTAGAAGATACCTGGCATTGAACCCCATGGTTAGCGGCTTGCCTTGATAGTCGACCTCGATCTCCTCGACCGCTTCACCTAAGTCGGGATTGCTCGCGGAGATGGCTAATTTGCCGTCGCTCAGTTCCAGTTTGATCCCCTTGTATCGCTCGCTGGAGAGTATGGAAACCCGCCGCAGGGTGTGTAGTAGGTCGTCTTTCTCTATTTTTACCAACTGGGAATTATCCTTGGGTACTACCTTCGTGTAATCCGGGAAATCACCGTCGATCAGCCGCATAAATAGTTCCACTTCGTCTTTAACCACCAACCCCATATTTTCCTTAAATCCCATCGCGACCAGCCCATCTTCTCCCCCCTCCAAGAGCTTTTTCACCTCCGTGAGCCCCTTTCTTGGCAGGATGACCCCTTTCTCCAGGCCGAACGAACCGATCTGCCTTTCTATGAGTGCCAGGCGGTGACCGTCGGTCGCTACCATCCGGATACCCCCCGAGCCCGAGTTCTCGATATAGACTCCATTGAGGCT
>JACPDC010000255.1 GCA_016184235.1 Deltaproteobacteria bacterium
CGCATGGCATTCCAGATCCGGAAGCAGATTCGCCAGCTTTTCGACAAGAAAGTTCAGTTCATTGCCGAGCCGGGCCGGTTATTGGTGGGGCCTGCCGGCATTCTGGTCACGCAGGTGATCGGGAGAACGTTCCGTAACAACAAAAATTATTACTACCTCAATGACGGCATTTATGGGGATTTTTCAGGAATGGTGTTTGATCACTGCAAGTATGAATTCAAAACGCTCCGCCGCGGACAGACGTTCCTGAGCGCGCTCGCCGGGCCGACCTGCGACTCGTTCGATACGCTGTCGCTGGATGTGGAAATTCCGGAGCTTTACGTCAACGACGTGGTCTACGTGAAAAATATCGGCGCCTACTCCTCCGCGAGCGCCGTTGCCAACTTCAACGGCTTTCCTCCCGCGAAAATCGTGCTGGTATAATACTCGTCCGCCTCGGGCTATGGCGCTTGCAAAAAAAGGCAAAGCGCACTAAAAGATTCCTTAGGCGGCTTTTCGAGCGTCCGTTCGAGCTATGGGGGGGGATCCGGCCGCAGGCAACGAGGCATCTGACCGATTGATCAATACCAACGCCGGGTGGTGCCGGAGGGCGACCCGGGGAGGGGCAAGACCATGCTGATAAAGAAATCCAGGATCGACACCTTTGATGACTGGGTGGATATGTTTCATCAATGGCACGCGGATATCGGCTATCCGACGGAGCTGATCGGAAACGACTATACCTTCGAGACGAAGCTGGGGGATATCGAGAGCAACGAGATCGAGTTCGGCGACTACGCGGGCCGGCCGAAGTGGCAAAAGGCGACCGATATCCCGGACCAGCGGGTGCGAGACGCCCTGACGCACCTGATCGAGTACCAGGGCGACACCGAGTTTGCCTCGGTAGAGCAGCAGACGAACCTGCTGGAAAGGGCGCCGACCGAAGTTGACTTGAAAAACCTCATCCGGATCAACCGGGAGGAGATGCGGCACGGCTGGCAGATGGCCTACGTGCTCGTGACCTACTTCGGCGACGACGGCAAGCGCCAGTCCCAGAGGCTGCTGGAGCGCCGGGCGTCCACGAATACGCGCCTGCTCGACTCCTTCAATCAGCCGGTGCGAAACTGGCTCGATTTCTTTACCTATACCAGTTTTATCGACCGCGACGGCAAGTATCAGCTCAACATGCTGAGCCGCACCGCCTTTGCCCCGCTGGGACACAGCATCCTGCCGATGCTGCAGGAAGAGGCGTATCACCTGGCGCAGGGAAACCTCGGCTTGATGCGCATCGTCAAGGCCGGAAGAATTCCCACCGCCGTCATCCAAAAGTACTTCAACAAATGGATCTCCACGGCCTTCGATCTATTCGGCCAGGACGAATCCAGCTCCGCCCACTGGGCGTATGTCTGGGGCTTGAAGGGACGGTATGACGAACAGCTGTACGACGCGCCCGCCGACATGGATAAGCTGAACGAGCTGTCGCGCGCCACCTTCTTCAAAGAAGTCAGCGCGCTGGTCGATGCCTTGAACCACCATGTCCCGAAGGATCAGCCCAAGCTCACGATTCCCGACGACAAGTTCCGGAGAAGCATCGGCAATTACGCGGGGAAGACCTACAGCATCACCGGAAAATCGCTCTCGCAGGAAGAGTACGGCAAGCACCTGAAAGAGGTCATGCCCTCGGACGCCGACGATCAGTTCGTGATCAATCTCGAGAAAGAGAAGGGCTGGATCCTCGACGCCAACCAGAAGTAATTCCGCCGGCTGCGACGCCGGCTACCAGGCGGCTTAGTCCGGCTTGCCTACATCCAGACCGTAGGCGCGCGCCATCACCACGATGGGATGGACGGGCTTCTTACCGGTCCCCTGTTGGACCTGGACCGCGGACAATGGGCAATCGGTGACCGCGCAGGCGTCCTCGGTCTTCATGAATTTGAAAAGCGGCTTGCCCACCTTCATCGAGGCTTCGAAGTTTTCCTTCTTTACGCTCCAACTGCCGTCGTGCCCGCTGCAGCACTGCATGCGGGAGACTTCCGCGCCGGGAATCAGCTCCATCAATTCCTGCGCCTTGAAGCCGATGTTCTGCGCCTTCAGGTGGCAGGGCTGATGGTACCGGACCTTGCCGATTTTTTCGGAAAAGCCCAAATCCAGCTTGCCTTTCTCGTGGACCTTGACCAGATATTCCGATAGATCATAGGTGCTTGCGGCAACCAGCCGAGAATCGTCGGTCGGCAAGAATCGCGGGTAGTCCTGCTTCAGCATGTAGCTGCAGCTCGCGCTCGGCACCACGATTTTGTATCCCTGCCGCACGGCCTTGCTCAGGGAGGCCACGTTCGACTCGATTTTTTTCATGGCTCGATCCACCAGGCCCCCGTCCAGAAACGGCAGGCCGCAGCATTGCTGCTCGGGGACGACGCACTCGATGCCGTTCTTCTCAAAAACCCCGACGGCGGCCTTGCCGATCTCCGGCTCGTTGTAATTGACCGTGCAGGTATAAAAGAGCGCCGCTTTTTCCTCCCCGCTGCCCTTCGGTAGGGCAGGGCGTTTACGAAGCCACTTGGCGAAAGTCTCCGCGTGGAAGGTCGGGAGCAGCCGGTCCCGGTGCACGCCCAAAAACTTCTCCATCAAACCGCGCAGGAAGGGATTCCGGTTCGCCCAGTTGACCAGCGGGGCCGCCCAGCTGGCCAGGCCGCCGACGAGATCCGTGTCCCCGAACAATCTGTCGGCCAGGCGGGCTCCCCTTCGCCTGGCGTCCACCAGGTTGGCCCGCATCATCGTCCTCGGGAAATCGATCTCCCATTCGTGGGGAGGGACGTAGGGGCAAATGGCGTAGCAAAGCTTGCACTGGTAGCATTGATCGACGACATGCTTGAGCTGCTCGTCCTTGAGGGAGTCCACCTCGCCGAAGTTTTCATCCACCATTTGGAACAGGCTCACGAAAGAGGGACAGAGGGTATGGCAAAGTGTGCAGCCGTGGCAAACTTCAAATACCCGCGAAACCTCCTTCCGGGTCGCTTGCGGGTCCCAGAACTCCGTTGATTGAATATCAAAGTTCAGCATCCTCGTTTCTTCCCCTTCGGCCTTTCGTTTGAAATGAGGCGAGAGGCCACCTTACCTTTCCCGTTTGCGGAATGCAATTTGGAACTTCGAGAAGACCTCTTTCACGGCCTTCAGCTCGTCCCATAAATAAGAAAAAAGGTGAGCAGCCCTTGACGGCCCGTTTATTTGCATACTAGAGTGCATGCAAATATCACACTGACGGTTTGAATGAAGCGTCCCCTATGAAGTCCAAGGACAGAGATCTCACCGGCGAGGCCTGCCACGACATCAAGGAGATGATTCTCAGGTATGACCTGCGTCCCGGCCAGAAGCTCGAACACCAGGCGCTGAGCGACCGCCTCGGGGTGAGCCGGACGCCGGTCAGGGAGGCGCTGGGCCGCTTGACCGAGGAGGGTTTCGTCGTCCGCTTTCCCCATAGAGGGTACTTCGTCCCCGAGATCACCGAAGATGAGGCGAGGGAGCTGTTCGAGCTGCGCGAGTGCCTGGAGCTGCACAGCGTGGAGCGGGCGATCAGGAACTCGACGGCCAAGGATTTGAGAGAGCTCCGCGCCATCCTGGGCTCTTATAGGGAGGCCATCGCCAAAGGGGTGTCGCGCCAGATGTTTCTGGTGGACGAGAACTTTCATTT
>JACPDC010000256.1 GCA_016184235.1 Deltaproteobacteria bacterium
GTAGGCCGCCCGCGCGGCTTCGGCACGGTGTTTCTGCTTGGTTTTGTCCATCAGGTAGGCTTCCACCGCCTCGATGCTGATGATGGCGGGATCCACGGCTGCGATGCCGCCCAGGATCCGCTCGTGCGTCATATCGTCCTTGTTGACCCAGAGGCCGGCGAGGCTCGCGTCTCCGTCGAGGATGGCGATGCGGTAGTTGTAAGGCTTTTTGCCGATGAACTTGAGCAGCTCTTCCGGCTTTTTCTTGGAGACCACGAGCAGACAGCCGCCCTTGACCACTCGTTCGTTGATCGGCCGGACGCCGTGCCATCCCCAAGGCTCGACGCCCTTGCACATCGTGTCGTCCAGGACGACCGACACGTTGGCCTCGTCGATCTCAAGCTTGGCGCCGCATTCGGCCTCCAGCTCTTCTTCCGGAAGATCCGGCGAAACGAAGGCGAAATATTTGCACGGGATGCCGTTTCTTTCCGGCGAATCGCTGTAGCGGCCGTTAGAAAATGCCCGCTGGCCCATGCGGCTGGCGATCATGACAATGTCGCTGCCGATCTTTTTGCCCAGGTTCTTCTGAAAGATGCCCCGATAGTTGACCTCTACTCGTTTGATCATGAAGTTCTCCTCTCTTCTTCTAGCCGGGTTTGTCCAATACTGATTTGGGGTTTTTTCTTCTTGCCCGAAAAGACGCTCTGCTCGACTTGCTCGATGTGGCGCAACATCGCCGCGCGCGCCTCTTGCTTATCATGGTCTTGTATAGCGGACAGTATCTTGTGATGGGACTCCAGAGAGGCCAGCCTTCGCCCGGGGGTCTGGAGCGATTCTTCGCGGCTGTGGCTCAGGATGTCCATCAATCCGGAGACCAGCTTCTCAAGGGCGTGGTTCTGAGTCGCCCGGGCAATGGAAAAATGGAATTCCGCGTCCTCCTCCACGCCCGTAGCCCCCCGATCGACCTCTTCTCTTTGCTTCTGCAGAATCCTTTTCATACGCTCGATATCTCTTTTCGTCGCCCTCCCGGCAGCCAGCGAGGCGATGTGAGGCTCGATGAGCTTGCGTGTCTCGAAGATGTCCGCGAGCGCGCTCTTCTGTTCGATAAGGAGAGTGGCCAGCGGGGCCACCAGCGATTCTATCGGGAGGTCGGCGACAAAGGTGCCCGTTCCGGTCCGGCTTACCACCAATCCCTCCGTCTCCAAGGCCCGCAGGGCCTCGCGCAGGGACGTCCGGCTGACTTTAAAGGTCTCGGCCAACTCCCTTTCCGAGGGAAGCTGATCGCCGGCCTTGAATTTGCCTTCCCGTATCAGCTCGTGAATCTGGCTCACAACTTCCTCATAGATGCGGGTCTTCCTGATGGCCTTTAGCATAAAAATGGGTCTGGCTGTCTGCTGGTCAGACCACTATCAAGATTTAAAACCCATGTCAAGAGGGTCTATTTGACGGCAAAACGCCACCAGCTTCTTGCCGTCATCCACCTTTCGCCCTCACCGGCTTCACTTCTTCCGGCGGCCTGACGTGGCGGAAGAGGTAGTAGAAGGCGCAATCGTTGATGAGCTGGAGACTCCCGCCGATGACCAGCGGGACGCTGAGAGAAAGGCTTTGCATCATATAGGCCGAGAGCGTCGGGCTCACGCCGAACGGCACCACGCGCGCTAGATTCGTCACCCCGGCGGCCGAGCCCCTTTCCTCTGATTTTACCATCGCCATGGTGTAGGATTCCCGCAGAGGATTGTCCATGTAGGCGAGAAACGAGCGCACCACCAGCAGGGTCGCCGCCACGGAGAATGTCGGGGCGAACGCGATGGCGAGATTCAGGGCCGAGGCGATGGCGTGCGAAAAGACCATGGTCCTCACGACCCCGATATGGCGCGCGATGATCGGCGCGGCCAGGAAGGAGAGGGCGGCGAGGAAGTAAGAGAGAAAGAACATCACGCCCAGCGATTTCAGCTCCACGCCGAAGCGCAGAAAAAACCAGTAAGAGATCAGCGGGCCGATCAACCCGGCGCCGAAATTATCAACGATTCCCAGGAGCGACAGCTTGGTGACGAAGGCGCCGGATTGCTTGGAGATCATTCTCTTGACCGGCGCGGGACGGTGCTCTTCGGCAATGGCCCGGTAGACGAAGAGCAGCGCGACGCTGAAAAGGATCGTCAGGGCGAATAGCGGTCTGTAGGCGGCGACCGGATCCCAACCCCATGCGACGTGAAGCTGCTCGGGCAGTCCGCTCACCAGGGCGCCGAGCGATCCCATGACCGAGCCGACGAACGCATTGACGGAAAAGATCCGGTTTCTCTCCTCGGGCGCGCACTTCTCGGCGAGCAGCGCCTGTTCCACGGGGTTGAACGGACCGCCTCCCTGTCCTCCCCCGGCCGAGCCCCCCGCTCCGACGTTCGCGATCACGACCGCGAGCAGGATAAAAAAGAGATGGGTGAAAAAAATATAAATTCCGTTGGAAACGATCGTCAAAAGCGCCAGCAGGATGAGAATCCGCTTGCGGCCGTAGCGATCCGATAAAAAGCCCCATATGGCGGTGAGAAGCGCCCCGCTGATGTAAGCGACGGAATGGACGATGCCGATGGTGAGCGTCGAATAGCCGAGCCTGGCGAGATAGATGGCGAAGACGACGTTGAGATAGGAAAAAGCGAAGGCCCTCAAGCCGCGCGACGCCATGATAAGCTTTACGTCCCGCTCAAACCGTCCGAGCATCACGCTTTTTTCCCTGATGAATACTTTTCCCGCTCCAGATCCAGCTCGGTCTTAAGGCCGATCCCGTGCAGCGCCCGATTCGCCTCCTCCAGGGACGAGCTATGGCTGACGGCTTGGGCGGGACGTGAAAGCGTATGGAAAACCACCGTCGGAGAAAGGAAGAAGGTGAGCGTCGTGAGAGGCGTGAGCTTCACCCGCCGTTGGTCCTGGCGGATGCTCTTTTCGCCCCACGCGCCGCGCGCGCATTCGACCGGCACAGCGCTCGCCTCGGTCGGCACCTCCCGGATCACGCGCTCGAGCTCGGAGACGACTTTCGGCGTCAGGGCCCAGGCTCCCAAAAGTCCGCCGGCCTTGGCCACCCGGGCGAGCGCGCTCTCCATCTCATCGACCGTCATCTCGCCGTCGCTGCCGTAGCCGAAAACGCCCCATAGCGTGCGCTGCCCGCGCCGTTCGAATTCCGCGTAGGCCGCGAGCATGATCGAGTCCGCCAGAGGGCTGCGCAGCCCGGGCTCGCCTCCTTGAGCCAGCGAATCGCCGCCGACATCGACGCCGACGAGGAAGTCCGCCTTGAGCTCTCTCAGGGCCGCCTCCAGTCCCTCGACGACTCCCCGGACTCCGCCGTTGATATCGACCAGAAGGATTTCGTGGCCGTAGATGCCGGCCATTCTGGACTCGGCAAACAATACACCGGTCGTCGTCCGGCTCTTGGGATTGGCGAGCCAGGCGTAAGGATGGAGCGGGCGCACGTCCCGGACTTCGGCCAGAGAGCGTGGACCGGGAACAGGATCGAAGACAGAGCGTTCCCAGGAAAGACCGCCGAGGAAAAAATCGAGCCCGCAGAATTCGAGGAAGCGCGCGCTGGCCAGCGCTCCGACCACATCTCCGCCGCCGCCCACCCCGATCACCAGGGCTCGGGAGGAAGGACGGATGAGATCTTCCAGCGAAAGGGAAACAGGCATGATGATCTTTCAT
>JACPDC010000197.1 GCA_016184235.1 Deltaproteobacteria bacterium
ACAAAAGCTGATCGCAATTGAACTCGCAAGCAGTGCCTCGCTTCGTGTGAGATGAGTTTTTCGAAAGCGGCATATTAGGCACGAGCCGTAAAGTCGGAAAACCAGGTCATAACAGGTGCCAGGGATTCGTTATTGCATTTCCGGCCCAACTCAGAGCGTCAGGAATTGCTTAGCAACAAGGGCTGAGCTCACATTAGGCCGCCTGTAGTTGTTCGATGAAGCTGAAGTCAAGGTATTCTATAGAATTCGCGGCCTCAAGCAGCGCGGTTCCGGCTTTGATAGCTCTCTTACATTCGCTAAATGGTGGCGCCATGGTTCAGGCGGCCGTGGTGAGATCCGCTGTTACATTTGTCGCCTTCTTCCTTTTTTTGCTAACCGCTCAGTTGACGGCCGTCCGAGAGCGCAGCGGCAATCTGGAGCTGAGCCCCTGGTTTGTATGGTTCACGGTCGGTGGAGTTATCGTTTTTCTCGTAGGCACAATTGCTGCTGGTCATTTGCTCGCCGGCTTGGCCGCAGTGGGTGTATGGTTGGTCGTGGTCTTGAGTGTCCAGGCATTGACCCGTATTTGGAAGCATAAGAAAGCGTAACCAGACTGCAGCAGTCCGCTCATCTCGCTTTAGGCTGACGTTGACATCACTACGCCAGAGGCGTAGCGTGCAACCGAGGCGTTTGAACATGGGTAAAAAACTCAAAGGGCGTGCGCTGGCGAAATTCGAGGCGGGGCGCGATGTTTGGCAAGAGGTGTTGGACGGGGTGCGTGAAATCAAGGCAGGCGGTGGCACACGGTCCGTGGTTGAGCCGCGCTCACCGATTGTGCGCGCACGCTTGAAAGCCGGTCTTTAACGGGAGTTCGTTTTAAAACTCCTCACCACCTCGTCGTAGAGGGCCTTCAAAGGAATCTTCTTCGCCTGAGCGATCCGTCTTAGATCCTCGTATTCCGGCGTCGCTCTCTTTGTCCCGTCCGGCTCCGCGATAACTTTGACCTTCACCGGGCCGAAGCGGGTCTTAATTGTTTTCGTTGCGCGCTTGAGGATCATTCTAGCCACGGGATAGTAGCGGACGCCGATGGTCGAGGTTTCGCGGAATAAGATATTGGCGAGCTTTTCTCTCTGGGACGGCTCGGCGATGATGCGCAGTAAAGTTCCAGGGCGGTTTTTCTTCATCTGGATCGAGGATAAAAAGACGTCACGGGCGCCGGCGGCAAACAGACGGTCAAGAACGTAGTCGTAAAATTCCGGATTCATATCGTCGATGTTGGTCTCCATGACCAGCATCTGTTCCTGTTTCGAGGATGCCTCGCCCGCGCCGAGGACCAAGCGAAAAAGATTCGGCCTGTCGGGAAATTCCTTCTGGCCGGCGCCGTAGCCGATCTTTTCCACGGTCATGCTCGGCGCCTCGCCGAAATGTGATCCCAAAGTCGCGATGATCGCCGCTCCCGTCGGGGTTACGGTTTCCGCTGCGAGGTCGATCCATTCGACCGACAGTCCTTTGACCAACTCCAGCGTCGCCGGTCCCGGCAAGGGAATCGGGCCGTGCCTGGAGCGCGTCACGCCACGGCCCAAAGGAATCCGGGAAAAATGCAACGAGCCTATCTTTAGCTCCAGGCAGCCGATGGCCGCGGCCATGATATCTACGGTCGAGTCGGTGGCGCCGACTTCGTGAAAGTGGACTTTGTCGGGAGCTACGCCGTGGATCTTTCCCTCCGCCTCGGCCAGGCGGGCGAAGATCTTCAGGCCAATTTCTTTAACCGCCGAATCGAGCCCGCTCTGCCGGATCATCTCCCGGATCTCCTTCCAGCTCCGCTCCGGCTCTTTTTTGCCGCAGATGACGCCGAAGCGCGTCGCGCGAATAGCGTGGACGGTTTTCTTTGTGACCTCGAGCCTGTAGTTGAGGCCGGGGAGCTTTTTCAGCTCGCTCTTGAGTTTGTCCAGCGGCAGTCCGGCGTCGAGGAGGGCCCCCACGAACATGTCGCCGCTGACGCCGCCGATCAAATCGCCGTATGCGATGCGCATTTGTTATGTCCTTACAAAAAACGCTCCTCGGGGGCGACTCTTCCGAGCGCAGCTCCCTCGGGAAACGCGCTCTCGGCTGCGGCCGATAGAGCAGTGCTTTAACCGAATCTTCCCAGTCGGACGTCCGCAGCCTCGCTCGCGCTCCCCTCGGTCGCTTCTCACAGTGAGGGGATTTGCCGAGCAAGCCGAAAGCACCAGTCGTGCAAGTTCAAAGAACCCACAAATCTATTGCTTTCGGCGCGCGAGGCGAGTCCCCGAACGAGCTTTCACCACGGCGTATGCACCTCTTTTCCGCTCAGCTCGACGTAGATCTTTTCCGGCTTGAAAGGTTTTCCCTGGAGCCGGTCCGTGAGCCAGTCGACGATCAGCGTGCGCGAGCGCGGGTTGCGGATCGAATGCTTCTCCCCCTCATAGACGACCAGGACCTTGGGGCTGCGAACTTCGTCCATCAACTGGTAGACGAATTCGATCGGGCAGAGCTCGTCGTCTTCCCCGGCGACGATGAGATAAGGGCAGGCAATTTTCGGCGCCGCTTCTTTAAGAGTCAGCGTCTTGGCGAATTCGTCAAAGGCCGCCTCATCGTCGTAGCCAGACATGTACATGTAGTTCATCTTAAAGGTCGGCGAGGCGGTATTGAAAATTGTGTACTGGCTCGGCTCGACGCAGACACCGCTCACGGCCAGGGCCTTGAAGCGCGGCTCGGCCGCGGCGACCCGCGGCCCCCAGTAAGAGCCCATGCTGGAGCCCATGATCGCCAGGCGATTGGCGTCGATCTCCGGCCGCTTGGCCAGATAATCGCAGGCGAGCTTTCCGGCATCTTCATAATTGGCAGCTGTGCACTTGATGCCGCCTGCCCGGGTCTCTCCCTGGCCGGGGCCGTCGATCGCGAGGAGTGCTATGCCCCGCTCCAAAAAAGGATCGCCGTAGATCGGGTTGTCCTCTTTGACGCCGTCCATCCCGGGAATGTAAAGGACGGCAGGGACTTTCTCCCCCGGCTTCATGCGCGGCGGCAGGTGCAGCAGAGCCTCGATGGATTTTCCCTGGTACGGCAGCGCCACGCGCTCGATCGGCCGGCCCGCGAACCGGATGAATTTGTCGTAGCAGGCGCGCTTTTTCTCTCCCCAGGCGATGCGTTTGGCGTTGCCGTCCTCGTAGACCGCCCACATCGCATTGGTGTAAAAGATCGCGGCGATGTAATAGTGCTCACGCGCCTCCACCTCGTGGCCGGCCTTTTCGGCCTCGCGCGCCAGCTCTTCGCGGCGCTGGGCCGCGCGCGAGAACTCGCGCGGGATGTCGGTGAACTTTTGCACCCTGCGGCTGATCTCGCGCACATCGCCTTCCACGCCCGGGCCGCAGTTGCGCAGTATCTTCGCAGTCCTGCCCTGATCCCAATCGAGCCCTCTGGACTGGATCACCTGATCCAGCAGCCATCTTTGCTCGCGCCAGCGTTTCATCTTTCGCTCCGTCTCAACTCTCATAAAACCTCCCGCTGCCGGCCCAATTAACTTCGCCTAAACTCGTTTACCGCCCCTCGTCTCCCCGCAGGGGCCTGACTCTAGACAAAAAAGGTATAGAGCGCAACGGGAAAAGGGCCGGGGCGGAATTGGTTGACCGTGACGCCTTTTTATGTCTATAGTATTTTCTCTCGTTCGAGCGGCAAAAATCGCAATTATGCTGTTTGATTTCGCCAACGTACTGGTCTTTACGGCCCTGGGCGCCGCCTTTGTAGGCGTCAACCTATTGATCGGCCGTTTGCTCCGCCCATCCAATCCCCAGACGCGCAAGCTCTCCACTTACGAGTGCGGCGAGCCGGCGAGCGGCAGCGCCTGGGTCAACTTCAACATGCGTTTTTACATTATTGCCTTGATTTTTATCATCTTTGAGGTAGAGATTGCCTTTGTCTTTCCTGTAGCGACTGCCTTTCGCCGCTGGATCGAGAGCGGGCGGGGGCTGTTCGCCTTCGTCGAGATACTCTTGTTCGTCGGAATCCTCTTTCTCGGCCTGGTTTACGCCTGGGCCAAAGGGGATCTGGAATGGGTTAAGAAGATCAAGAGCTGATTTTGCGGGAAGAGAGGAGAAAAAATGCAGCCACTCATTAACTCTTTACCCGAAACGGTCTTCACCACGAAAGTAGATGACCTGCTCAACTGGGGGCGGGCGTCCTCGCAATGGTACATGCTCTTCGGCCTGGCCTGCTGCGCTATCGAGCTGATGCAGACAGGAGGGCCGCGCGCCGACCTGGATCGCTTCGGCTGCGTTCCCAGAGCGACGCCCCGTCAGTCCGACTTGATGATCGTAGCCGGGACGCTGACCTATAAAATGGCCAAGCGGACCAAGCTCCTCTACGACCAGATGCCGGACCCGAAATACGTGATCTCGATGGGGAGCTGCGCCAACTGCGGCGGGCTGTTTCAGCTCGCCTACTCCGTTTGCAAGGGCGTGGACAAGATCATCCCGGTGGATGTCTATGTGCCCGGCTGCCCGCCGCGCCCCGAGGCGCTGACGGAAGGTCTCCTGCGCATCCAGGATAAGATGATGCGCGAGCGCTGGCTGGTGAAGCCCGCCCGGGCTGCCGAGGCGCCTGTGGGGGCGTAGCTCGTGGAGGCGAAGGAAATATACGCGAGGACCGAGCGGAAGTTTTCCGGGAAGGTCAGCGGCTTTCAGGGAGATGTCATAGACCCGAATTTCCGCGTGGAGGCGCAGGCGATCGTGGAGGTATGCCGCTACCTGCGCGATGATCCGGAGCTGAACTTCGAGACGCTGTCGGATCTCACCGGGCTGGATCTGCCCAAGGAAAACAGGCTCCAGGTCGTTTACCACCTTTACTCTTACTCGAAGCGCCACCAGATCGTCCTCAAAGTCGATTTGCCGAGGGACAATCCCCACGTCTCCACGATGGAAGGGGTGTGGAAGGTGGCGAATTGGCTGGAGCGGGAGGTCTTCGATCTCTTCGGCGTCATCTTTGAGGGCCACAGCGATTTGAGGAGAATCCTGCTGCCGGAGGATTGGGTGGGCTATCCCCTGCGCAAGGACTACGTCGAGCAGGAAGAGTACGACGGCATCAGCACCCAGCGGGCGCCGCTGGTGGAGAAATTGCTCCGTTAGGATTTAAAACCATGAGCGAAGCTCCGCACAACGGAGGCGAGGCCTTTCACACGGAAGATATGACCATCAGCATGGGGCCGCAGCACCCGAGCACCCACGGGGTGCTGCGCTTCATCGTCAAGACTGATGGGGAGGTGATGAGTGAGGCGATTCCGGACGTCGGCTATCTGCACCGCTCGATCGAAAAGATCGGCGAGAAGGTGACCTGGCACGGCTACGTCCCGTACACGGACCGCGCCGATTATCTGGCGGCGATGTTCACCAATCAGGCCTTTTGCATGGCCGCCGAAAAGCTCGGCGGCATCGAGGTCGCCCGGCGCGGCGAGTTCTGCCGCGTGATTGCCTGCGAGCTGAACCGGATCGCGAGCCATCTCATCTCCGTGGGAACCTTCGGCCAGGATATCGGGGCGGTCACCCCGTTCCTCCATGCGCTCCGGGAAAGGGAAACGATCAATAATTTCATGGAGGAGATCTGCGGCGCCAGGCTCACCTATAACTATATCAGGATCGGCGGCGTGGGCTACGACATCCTGCCGGAGACCTGCGCGCGCGTCAGAGAGTTTCTCGACCACTTCGAGCCCATCGTGGACGAGTACAACCGGCTGCTCTCTTACAACAAAATATTCGTCGAGCGGCTGGCCAACATTGCCGCGATCACCAGGGAGGACGCGTTCCAGTACAACATCGTCGGGCCGAACCTGCGCGCCTGCGGCCTCAAGTGGGATATCCGCAGGGATATTCCTTACTCGGTCTATCCGGAGCTCGAGTTCGACATCCCCGTGGGCACGGGAGAAAAGGGGACTCTGGGAGACTGCTACGACCGTTACATAGTGCGCATCCGGGAGATGGAGGAGAGCTGTAAAATTTTGAGGCAGTGTCTCAAGATGCTGCCCAAGGGTCCGGCGATCGCCAAGGTGGCGCGCAAATTCAAGCCGCCCGCAGGGGAAGTCTACGTCCGCGTGGAGGCGCCGCGCGGCGACATGGGCTTCTATGTGGTGAGCGACGGCAGCGAGTATCCCTACCGGGTGAGGATCCGGACCGGCTCCTTCACCGCGATGAGCCTGATTGACAAGATCAGCCGCGGCCTCATGGTGGCGGACCTGATCGCGCTGATCGCCAGTCTCGACGTGGACGCGCCGGAGATCGACCGTTAGGAAAACACGGCGTCATGCAGCAGCTCGTAGATCAACTCATTCAAGAAGGAAACTTTCCGGGGGTGCCCAGGGAGATCGTCTACGCCGGCGCGATGATTCTGGCGGCCTTCGCGGTGCTCTCCTTTTTTGTCGCGCCGCTCGCCGGCGTCACGAGCTGGCTCGAGCGGCGGGTCTGGGCGCGGATGCAATCGCGGGTCGGGCCCAACCGCGTGGGGCCCCAGGGGATCCTCCAGTGGCTCGCCGACGGCATCAAGAATTTGCTCAAGGAGGATATCATTCCCGCGGCCGCCGATAAGTGGCTTTTCTCCCTGGCCCCGTACGTCGTCTTTGTCGGATTTCTCGCCACCTTCGTCGTCATCCCGTTCGGCAGCCAGCTGATCGTCGCCGATCTCAACATCGGGATTCTCTATCTCCTCGCCGTGACCTCGCTGGTGGTGGTCGGCATCCTGATGGCGGGATGGGCCTCCAACAACAAGTGGTCGCTGCTCGGCGGCATGCGCTCGGCGGCGCAGATCGTGAGCTATGAGATCCCCGCGGGGCTTGCCGTGCTGACGATCATCTTTGCCGCCGGCACCATGAGCATGCAGGGGATCATCAAGGCCCAGGGCTGGGCCCCCTGGGACTGGCTGCTCTTTTATAATCCTTTTACCTTTGGAGCTTTTTTTCTCTACTTTACGGCGGCGCTGGCCGAGGGCAACCGCACCCCCTTCGACATCCCGGAGGCGGAGTCCGAGCTGGTGGCCGGCTACGTCACCGAGTACAGCGGCATGCGCTTTCTCTTTTTCTTTTTCGCCGAATGGGGCAATCTCTACGTGATCGGCGCGATCGCGACCACCCTTTTCCTCGGCGGATGGCAGGTCCCTCCGGTGACGGATCATCCGGTGCTGCTGGCCATTCTTCAGTTCGTGGTATTTTTCGTGAAGGCCTATTTCTGGGTCTTTGTCGCCATGTGGGTGCGCGGGACGCTGCCGCGGGTGCGGGTCGATCAGCTGATGTCGCTCTGCTGGAAGTATATGGTCCCTCTCTCATTCGTCTGCCTCTTGGGAACGGCGGGTTGGATGGTCCTTTTCCCCAGGGGAAACCGGCTGGCGAGTGTCGGCATGTTTCTCGTGGGCGTGGCCATCCTGTTGCAGTTTGCTAAGCGGGTGCGCTATCAGATCCGCCATGCCCGCCCCGAGCTCTACTGGAAGCCGTATATTTAGCGGGGTCTATGAGCACACTCGTAGGATATGTAAATAACATCACGGAGACGGTTAGCACGATCTTCGAGGGGATGGCGATCACCTTTTCCCATTTCGCGCGCCGCCCGATGACGATCCAGTATCCCGACCGGATAGAAAAACCGGTCCAGGAGACCCTGCCGCTGAGGTACCGGGGAATCCTGGAGGTCGATCTCGACATCTGCACGGGCTGTCTGGCCTGCGAGCGGGTCTGCCCGATCACCTGCATCACGATCGGCATCGAGATGAACAAAGAGACCAAGCAGCGGGCATTCAGCCACTTCGACATCGATATCTGCAAGTGCATGTACTGCGGTCTGTGCGCGGAGATCTGTCCGACCGGGTCCATCCGCCATTCGCAGGAGTTCGAGGGGGCCTGTTACAATCCGGCCGGCTTGGTTCGCCACTTTGCCAAGGAGCCGGTCCCGCTTTATAAGCCCAAGAAGGGCGGAGAGACGGATCCCAAGCTGGCGATGAAGGCGGAGGTCGGGCTGAAATATCTCGATGAGTTTGCCACTCCGGAGGGGAAGGCGGCAGGGGCAGAGGAGGGGTAGAGGATCTTCCTGCAAGTGACCGGGAGAGCCTTCGGCTCTTCGGGATTCCAAGCTCAAGAAACTGAAAGAAGATGGAACTGGCTACGGTAGTTTTTTATCTCATCGCCGCCGTCACGGTCGGATCGGCCGCCATGGTGGCCTTTTCGCGCAACATTATCTATTCGGCCTTCTCTCTGCTCGGGACCTTCGCCGGGGTGGCCGGGATATACGTGTTCTTGGGAGCCGATTTTGTCGCCGGTGTGCAGGTGCTGATCTATGTCGGCGGGATCCTGGTCCTCGTCCTGTTCGCCGTGATGCTGACGCATCGGATTACCGATGTCCAGATCACCAACCGCGCCGTGGGTCGGCTCCCGGCCCTGGTGGTGGTCGGTATCCTGCTCTTTCTCCTCGTGCAGAGCATCCGGGAAACTCCCTGGCGCAAGGCCAAAGAGATCCTCTATGCCCCGACCACGGCGCAAATCGGCGACCTCTTCCTGCAGAGCTACCTGCTGCCTTTCGAGCTTGCCTCCCTGGTCCTGCTGGCGGCCCTGATCGGCGCCGTGCTGATCTCGCGCAAGGAGCTCAAGGAATAACGGGGGATCGCTGATGGCCATCGGTCTGACACATTACCTGGTTCTCGGAGCCATCCTCTTCAGCCTCGGCCTTTACTCCGTTTTGACCCGTCGCAACGCCATCGCCATTTTAATGGGGGTGGAGCTGATCTTGAACGGCGCCAATATCAACTACGTGGCCTTCTCCCATTTCAGCACGGGCGGCCTCGACGGCCAGATCTATGCGATCTTCGTGATCATGCTGGCCGCGGCGGAGGCGGCCATCGGCCTCGCCATCGTCCTGGCGATCTTTCAGATCTTTCATACGATCGACGTGGGGGCGGTGGAGACGCTGAAGGAATGATGGAAAGACGACCGCGCGGGAGTTTAAAACGTTCAAGCAGTTCAAGTCGTTTTAAACGTTTTGAACATCTCGAACGACTCGAACGACGTGATTAGCTTATGGATCACCCGGTACAAACAGATTTCCTACGCTGGATCGTGCTTTTGCCGCTCATCGGCGCGGCCGTAAACGGTGTCCTTGGCGCGGTGCTGCAGAAGCGCATGGGCAAATGGGCGATCAGCCTTCTTGCCTGCGCGCCGGTGCTGATCTCTTTTTTGCTCTCCCTGCAGGCGTTTCTCAACCTGCTGGCGTTAAGGCCCGAAAATCGCTTTCTCATCGACCGCCTCTATCCCTGGCTCTCCCTGGGAAGTCTCAAGGTGGACGTGGCCTTCTGGGTCGACCCGCTCTCGGCGGTGATGATTCTGGTGGTGACCGGCATCGGTGGTCTGATCCATATCTACTCCACCGGTTACATGCACGAGGACAAGTCCTACTGGCGCTATTTCGCCTTTCTCAACCTCTTTACCTTCGCCATGCTCGTACTCGTCACGGGAGACAGCCTCCTGCTGATGTTCGTCGGCTGGGAAGGGGTGGGGCTCTGCTCCTACGCCCTGATCGGCTTCTGGTACCATGACCACGTCAATACCAGGGCGGGCAACAAGGCCTTTATCGTCAATCGCGTGGGCGATTTCGGCTTTGTCCTGGGCATCTTTTTGATTTTCTGGTCCCTGGATAAGCAGGGCCACGGCACCATGACCTTTCGCGAGATCCAGCAGTTCGCCTCGCTGCTCGAGGGACAGCAGGTCTGGGGCATCGGCGTAGTGACGCTGGCGACCTTGTTTCTTTTCGTCGGCGCCACCGGGAAGTCGGCGCAGATACCGCTTCACGTGTGGCTCCCGGACGCCATGCAGGGGCCGACGCCGGTGAGCGCGCTGATCCATGCGGCGACCATGGTCACCGCTGGCGTCTACATGGTCGCGCGGCTCCACTTTCTCTATTCGGCGGCGCCTGAGACCCTTCTCGTGGTTGCCGGGGTCGGGATCGCCACCGCCCTCTTCTCGGCGACGGTCGCGCTGACGCAGACCGACATCAAGCGCGTCCTGGCCTATTCGACCGTGAGCCAGCTCGGCTACATGTTTCTCGGCGCCGGCGTCGGGGCCTATGGCGCGGCCATTTTCCACCTGATGACCCATGCTTTTTTCAAGGCCTGTCTCTTTCTCGGCTCCGGCAGCGTGATCCATGCGATGAGCGGGGAGCAGGATATGAGAAAGATGGGCGGGCTCAGGCAGAAGCTGCCTTACACCTTCTGGACCTTTGCGATCGCGGTCCTGGCGATCGCCGGCACGCCCTTGACCGCGGGTTTTTTTTCCAAGGACGAGATCCTCTGGCAGGCCTTTTCCAGCGCGCACGGCTCTCCGCTCTTCTGGGTGTTGGGAGTGGCCGGCGCCGGCATGACCGCCTTTTATATGTTTCGCCAGTTTTTTCTCGTCTTCTTCGGCCAGTGCCGCGCCGATCACCATACCCAGGAGCATCTGCACGAGTCGCCCAGCTCCATGACCCTGCCGTTGGTGCTGCTCGCGATCGGCTCGATCGCCGCCGGCTGGATCGGCTTGCCGGCGGTTTTCGGCGGCAGCCGCTTTGCCGAATGGCTCGAGCCGGTTTTCGGCGCGCATCATGAGGCCCATGCCTCGGCGACGTTGGAAGAGATCCTGATGGCCGCGTCCGTCGGCGTGGCGGCCCTGGGCTTTTACCTCGCCTACCTCATGTACTATAAAGGCAAGCTGGCGCCTGAGCGCTTCTCCTCTCTGGCCGGGGGTCTGTTCTATCGTTTGTTCCACAACAAGTACTATATCGATGAGATCTATCAGGTTGTCTTTGTCGGCGGCACCCTGCTCCTGGCCCGCATCGGGGCCTGGATCGATCGCTATATCATCGATTTCATTGTCGACGGCTCCGCCAAGACGACGGCGTTCATCTCCTGGTTCAACGGGCTCTTCGATAACCATGTGGTCGATTGGCTCGTGAACAAGATTGCGGATACGACTTTCGAAGCGGGAGATAGGTTCCGGAAAGTTCAGACGGGCAACATCAACGGCTATTTGTACGTGATCCTGGGGGCGGTGCTCATCGCCATGATCATCAAGTTGCGCTACTGGAGCTGATTATTCGTGGCTCGTGTTCGTGATTCGTGATCGTGACCGAGCACGAGCAACGAGCACGAAAAACGATTAGGAGATTCTAAGAGATGACAGACAACATACTCAGCTACATGACTTTTTTCCCGCTCGCCGGGATGATCGTCGTACTGCTCTTGCCGTCCAAGAGCCACAACCTGATCCGCTGGGTTTCCGCGCTATTCACGGTGCCGCCTCTGCTGCTCGGTGTCTGGCTCTACGGGAATTTTGACCGGATCAATCCCGGTCTCCAGTTTGTCGAGAGGGTCCCCTGGATCCCGGCCTATAACATCGACTACTTCGTCGGCGTCGACGGGATAAGCATCTCCATGGTGCTGCTCACCGCGCTGCTGAGTTTTCTGTGCATCTTCGCCTCGTGGGGCATCGACAAGGGGGTGAAGGGCTACTTCGCGCTCTTTCTCCTGCTCGACACCGGCATGATGGGGGTTTTCATCGCGCTCGACTTTTTTCTCTTCTATATCTTCTGGGAGCTGATGCTGCTGCCGATGTATTTCCTGATCGGGATCTGGGGCGGCCCGCGCCGGGAGTATGCCGCGATCAAGTTTTTTCTCTATACTCTTTTCGGCAGCGTGCTGATGCTGCTGGCGATCCTGGCGCTCTATTTCACCAGCGAGCCGCACACCTTCGACATGACCCGGCTGATCGCCCAGAGCGGCAAATACGGCGTCCAGCCGCTCGCGATCTGGCCGTTCGACCAGTGGGGATGGGGTTTCCAGCACGTCGTCTGGATGGCGCTCTTCATCGGCTTCGCCATCAAGATCCCGGCCTTTCCCTTTCACACCTGGCTCCCCGACGCCCACGTGGAGGCGCCTACGGCGATCTCGGTGATCCTGGCCGGCGTTCTGCTGAAGATGGGCACCTACGGGATCCTGCGGGTCAATTTCCCCATGCTGCCGCAGGCCACGGCGGACCTGGCCTACTGGTTTCTCGCGGCCCTGGGCACCTTCAATATCATTTACGGCGCGCTCTGCGCGATGGCGCAGAAGGATTTGAAAAAGCTCGTCGCCTATTCCAGCGTGAGCCACATGGGCTACGTGATGCTGGGGATGGCGAGCTTCACGACGCAGGGAATCAACGGCGCGGTGCTGCAGATGTTCAATCACGGAACTATCACCGGCATGCTCTTTCTCCTGGTCGGCGTGATCTACGATCGCGCCCATCACCGGGAGATCGAGGGGTTTGGCGGCCTGGCTGCGGTCATGCCGGTCTATACCGGCGTCACGGCGGTGGCCTTTTTCGCCTCGATGGGGCTGCCCGGCCTCTCCGGCTTTATCTCGGAGGTGCTGGTCCTGCTGGGCGCGTGGCAGAAGTACCCGATCCTCGCCATCCTGGGGGCGAGCGGCGTGATCCTCACCGCCGGCTATCTGCTCTGGACGATCCAGCGGATCTATCTGGGCCCGACCAACGAAAAATATAAGATGCTGGCTGAGATCAACGGACGGGAGCTGTTCACGCTGATCCCGTTAGGGATCATCGTGGTGATCCTCGGCGTCTATCCCCACGCGGTGCTCGATCTCTTGCGCGCCTCGCTGGACCAGTTGAATCAAACGGTCATACCGCACCTCTCGTAAGCGCCCCATGGACTTGAACAACTTCGAGAGCCTGAAATTCTTTTATCCTGAGGCGATCCTCACCGGGACCATCCTGCTCCTCGTCCTGCTGGATCTGATCCTGAAGTCCAAAAGGAGCCTCGGCTATATCGCCATAGTGGGCTGCATGCTCTCTCTATGGGCGACCCTGGAGCTCTACGGCACCATGGGAGGCTGGCTCTTCCAGCGCATGATCGTGCTGGATAACTTCAGCCTCTTTTTCAAGGTGATCTCTTTGCTCGCCGCCCTCCTGGTCGTCTGGATGTCGCTCGACTGCCGGGAGCTTCAGGCCGTGCATCAGGGCGAGTACTATACCCTGCTTCTCACTGCCGCTCTCGGCATGTTTTTCATGGCCTCTTCGGTGAACCTGCTGATGGCGTATCTCTCGCTCGAGCTGGTGAGCCTCGCCTCTTATGTCCTGACCGGCTCGCTGCCCCATAATCGGCGCTCGAGCGAAGCGGCGCTGAAGTATCTGATCTATGGCGGGGTGGCCTCCGGCAGCATGATCTACGGCATGAGCTGGATCTTCGGCATGACCGGGAGCCTCGACTACGCGAAGATCAGCGCGGCACTTTTCGAAGGGGGAGTCCACCGCCTGAGCCTCTTCATGGCGCTGGTGTTGATCCTCGCGGGGTTCGGCTACAAGATCGTTTTCGTCCCGTTCCACATGTGGTCTCCGGACGTCTATCAAGGGGCGCCGACGCCGGTGACCGCCTTTCTCTCGGTCGCCTCCAATGCCGCCGGCGTGGCGATCCTGATCCGTTTCTTCTTCCCGGCGGTCTCGCGCGTTGCCGAGGGAGGGGATTGGCTCTACGTCGCCGGGGTGGAGTGGCCCCATTTTCTGCTGTTCGTGAGCATGGTGACAATGACCCTGGGGAACCTGTGCGCTCTCAACCAGAAAAATTTAAAGCGCATGCTCGCCTATTCCGGAATCGCGCACGCCGGCTACCTCCTGATGGGGCTCGTCGTGCTCAACAACGACGGTTTGAGGGCGATGCTTTTTTACGTGGCCGTCTACCTCATCATGAATCTGGGCGCCTTCCTGGTCGTGGTGATCGTCGCCGACGCCACGGGGAGAGAGGACATCGAAGGCTACCGGGGGCTCGCCTGGCGCGGCGCCGCCATCCCGGCGGTCTGCATGGCGATCTTTCTCTTCTCGCTCACCGGGCTGCCGCCCTTTGCAGGCTTCGTAGGGAAGTTTTTTCTCTTCGCGGCGGTCATCAAGGCGGGGGGGATGTTCGTGATCCTGGCCGTGGTGGCGATCCTGAACAGCGTGATCTCGCTCTACTACTACGCCGGCGTCGTGAAGACCATGTTCCTCGATTTTCCTGAGGCCGGCGATCCCAAGGTGGAGATGGGCGTGAACAGCTCCGCCCTGTTGGGATTTCTCTCCTGCCTCACCGTTCTCTTAGGGATCTACTGGGGCCCGCTCGCCTTCTACGCCCACCAATCTCTCCGCTTCTTCATGAAGTAAGCGCTGAATGCCGCTCGTTCTCCGGAGCCAGAGGGGCAGGACGCCCTTCTGAGTTCGCCTTGAGACCTGGCCAGTTCGCTTGAACCTGTCTTCCCGCCGAGTTAGAAACATCTCGTAAGGCGAGGCTGCGCGCCTCCCAGGGAGTTTCCCGCGCGCGGAGGCACTCGCGCGAAAGGAGAGAAGTATGAGCCAACCGGTCATCGGTTTTATCGGC
>JACPDC010000257.1 GCA_016184235.1 Deltaproteobacteria bacterium
GCGCCGACATGAACCCACATCTGCGACAGGCTGAACAATCTGCGCGGAAAGACCGGGATCGCCGTAAAAGGCATCCTTCGGCTCTTCGCCATCAGATAGGACGACAACGAAAGCTCGCAAATGTCGAACTCCCCTTTCTGCAGCATGCGCTCATGCCGGTCCACACCATGCCTTAAAGGGCTCGACTGTCCCACCTCCAGCACCGTCAGCTCTACGCCGTCAGCTGTTACCGTGCCGTCGAAAAACGGAATGTGGCGGTCATAATGAGACAGCGCCATTGTAAGCTTGGGTTTCGCCATCATTCGATCTCCCCTGACTCCTTTTTTAAGGGTTGGTAATCGAGAAAGCCATGGACCGAGAGGTCGATAAGGTTTCCTTCAACGTCCGATACCCGCATTTCCGCAAAGGGGGTACCCTGCGGCCTTTGCCGAATCGGCTTGTCAGCCTGAAACTTTTTAAGGCGTTTAAGAGTTTCCTCCATATCCTCAATCTTTATCCCGAAATGGTATAGCCCGTTCGGGCTCTGCTGGGTCGAGTTGTCGAGTATCGCGAGCTCGAAGTAGCCGTCGGTCAAATGGACGCTCTTCCCTGCCGGGTGACCCGGATGGGAGCCGCGGTGGAGCTCCTTAAGACCGAAGACCTCCATGTAGAACCGAGCCAGCCTCTCCGGATTTTCGGTTCGGATCGCTAAATGGCGTATTTCGGCCATAACTGTTTCCCTCCCTTTTCTTCAGCCTGGCTACTGATTACTCTATTTTCCTTGTCTGTGTCTACTCCGATCGGGCCGGATGAAATTATAGGAGAGCGCTGCCTGCAGCTACTGATGCGGAAAAAAAGTGGAGCGGGCGACCGGGATCGAACCGGCGACGTCCAGCTTGGGAAGCTGGCATTCTACCGCTGAATTACGCCCGCTCAAAGGGCGGTAGGAGCTTTTTTATACGGGATTGCCCCGGCCTTGTCAATGAACAGTGCCGCTAAAAACCGGCATTTTGCCTGTTGACAACCAGCGGCGCGCAAAGTAGCATAAGCCTTGTCTCGTTCAGTATTAGGCCTTCTGAAGGAGCATCAGCCAAGAGTAAAGGGCCTATGTTTGTCTCTCCTTGTGAGCGGAATTAGTGGTTAGAGCAGCCGACCAGAGCGAAGTTCCCGCCATTTAGCTCTCATGTTCTTCTGTTCTTCTCCTATCAGTGATCCGTATCCCAAGGCAAAGACCTTTGATGTTCTCTATTTGGAGGAGAATATGAGCACCAAATTATATGTGGGCGGTTTGCCCTATTCCGTAACCGACGGGAGGCTGGAAGAGATTTTTGCCGAGCACGGCTCGGTCCAGTCCGCCCGCGTCATCTCGGATAAGTTCACCGGCCAGTCGCGGGGCTTCGGCTTCGTGGAAATGGCGACTTCGGAGGAGGCCCAGAAAGCGATGGAGGCCCTAAACGGCACCCAGCTGGACGGGCGCACGCTGGTCGTCAATGAAGCCAGGCCTCAGGAAAGACGGCCGGGCGGCGGTGGCGGCGGAGGGGGAGGTGGTGGTGGACAGAGAAGGGGTGGCGGCGGCGGTCGCAACCGCTGGTAATTGCCTTTTCGCTTGAATGCAAAAAAGGGGAGCGACGGGTCGGGTCGCTCCCCTTTTTTTGTCGCCTTTACGATGAGGGACGATGGTCGGCGGGGCTGAGAATCGATCTCTTTTCGGTCGCCTCAATGTGACGGATGAAGCGGTATTTGTTTTCCACTTCATCCACCCGGATGGGAGGAAGCTCCGGTTGTCCCGGTTCGACCTTGGCGGCGATCAAACCAAGCTCCCCTCTCTTCCATGCCTTGAGAAACTCTTCCCGAAACTCTTGAGGACTCTTCACCCAGCAGGCGTGCCTGTATCCCGCCCCTTTGGCCAGCGCCACCGCGTCCGTCCCGCTCACCGTCGCGGTCACGGTCGCGCCGGAGGCCTCGTAGCATTGGTTGTCGAACAGCAGGTGGATCAGATTGGGCGGGTTCTGCCACGCGATGGTCGGCAGCCCGCAGAGATTCATCAGAAAGGCGCCGTCGCCGTCGATCGCCATGACCTTGCGACGGGGCAGGCCGAGCGCGATCCCGAGCGCGATCGATGAGGCGAGCCCCAGCGTGCGCGGCCGAAAATTTCCATCGCCGGGCCGCAAGGCCTGCCACTCGCGCGCGGCCAGGCCCGCGCTGACCACGAGCGCGTCGCCGACGTCGCCGGCGATCGTCTTCAGGTAATCATACCGCTGCATCACTTCACCCCCAGGACGCTTTTCGTCAGCAGCACCGCCACCGGCCTCCTGGAATCCTCCGCAAGGATCTGGGCGCCCCGCAGGGTCTCTTCGACCTCCTCGGTCTTTCTCAAGACGTAAGTGCGTATGCCCAGTCCTTGCAGCACCGGTTCGGTCACCGAGCCCACCGTGGTAAAGCCGCGGTCACCGAGATCGCCGGCATAGTAAACCAGCAGAAGAATCGGGATTTGGAATTGCAGGCAGGTCGTGGTCAGGCCGTTGCAGCTGTTGAGCAACCCGCCGTTCTGCATGAGCAGGGCGGTCTTCTTGCCCGTCAGATAGGCGCCGGCGCATATCCCCACACCCTCTTCCTCCCGACATAGCGGCACATGCTTAATCTCCGGATCTCTGTCTACCGCTCCGATGACCTCGACGACCTTCAAGTCCGGCAGCGTGGCGACAAAATCAATCCCCGCCTTCTTAAGCCCCTGCACGATGACCTGAGCCGCCTTTTTGCTGTCCATAGTGTCCTTGCGCAAGATCGGCGATTCTCCAAAGGGAGCTGTTGCTCCGCTCTGGAATACATCAGCTATCTACCGCCCAGTCCGTGGAGTTGTCAACACAGTTTCTTGAAGCTACGCTTCCACGGGCGCTCCGAGGGGGCAACGCTTCCGAGCGCAGCCGATGGACCTCTGCCTTGAGGGCCGCCACCCCGTCCTCCCCTATGCTGCTCACTCCAACGGTCAGGGCCTGCCAGCAACCTTCCTACCCCTACGTCTGCGCTCTTCAGCCTCGCCCCCTCGGAGCCACCACCACCCTCTTTCTCCCAGGGACCTCCCTGTCCTCGTATGCGAACATCGGCTCGGCGGCGTCTGAACTCTCTGCGAGCCGAGGATAGCAGCATCGACTGTTTGAGCCCGTATTTGTCTTATGGGCGAGTTTCGATGCTGCCTGAGGCGAGCAGTTAGAGTTCCAGCCGACGAGACGGTGAGCCGAGAGGATAGGGAGGTCCCTTTCTCCGCGACCCTTCAAAAAACGCTAGAAACCGTGTATTCGTAGATCTGATCGATAAGGAGCTGTGAGTATGCCCCCGACGGATTCGATACCCTCCCACTTTGTCCGGAATATCATCGCGGAAGATTTGCGGCAAAATAAAAACGGCGGCAGGGTCCACACGCGATTTCCGCCGGAGCCGAACGGCTACCTCCACATCGGGCATGCCAAGTCCATCTGCCTCAATTTCGGTCTCGCGGCCGAGTACGGGGGCCTCTGCAACCTGCGTTTCGATGACACCAATCCCAGCAAGGAAGACGTCGAGTACGTCGACTCCATCAAGGCGGACGTGCGCTGGCTGGGGTTTGACTGGGCGGATCGGGAATACTACGCGTCCGACTACTTTGAACAGCTCTACCAGTATGGGTTGCGCCTCATTCGAGCCGGCGAGGCGTACGTTTGCGACCTGAGCGCCGAGCAGGTCCGGGAGCACCGGGGCACCTTGACAGAGCCGGGCAAGGACAGCCCCTATCGGACTCGCCCGGTGGCGGAGAATCTCGACCTGTTCGAGCGCATGCGGGCGGGTGAATTTCCGGACGGCTCCCGCACGCTGCGGGCCAAGATCGACATGGCCTCCCCCAACTTGAATATGCGGGATCCGGTCATGTATCGGATTCTCCGCGCCACGCATCACCGGACAGGAGACAAATGGTGCATCTATCCGACGTACGACTTTGCCCACGGTCAGTCGGATTCTATCGAGGGGATCACCCATTCGATTTGCACGCTGGAATTTGAGGATCACCGTCCGCTGTACGACTGGTTCCTCGATCAATTGAACGTCCATCATCCGCGGCAGATCGAGTTCGCCCGCCTCAATCTCACTTACACCGTGCTCAGCAAGCGAAAGCTGCTGGAATTGGTCGAGGGAGGACACGTTACCGGTTGGGACGACCCCAGGATGCCGACGTTGGCGGGGCTCAGGCGCCGCGGTTACACACCGGCGGCCATCCGGGACTTTTGCGAGCGGATCGGCGTGGCCAAGCGGAGCAGCACGGTTGATATCGCTATGCTCGAGCACTGCCTGCGGGAGAATCTCAATCGGAGCGCGCCGCGCGCGATGGCTGTGCTGCGCCCGCTTCGGGTGGTTTTGGACAACTACCCGGAGGGACAGGTGGAAGAGCTGGAGGCGGTGAACAATCCGGAGGATCCCGCCATGGGCACGCGCAAGGTGCCGTTCGCGCGCGTTCTGTACATCGAGCAGGAGGATTTTCGCGAGGATCCCCCGAAAGGGTTCTTTCGTCTCTCGCCCGGGCGCGAGGTGCGGCTTCGGTACGCTTACATCATCAAGTGCGTCGATGTCATCAAGGATCCTAACAGCGGGGAAGTGACCGAGCTGCGCTGCACCTATGATCCCGACACCAAAAGCGGCTCTGCCCGGAGCGGCCGCAAGGTCAAGGCCACATTGCACTGGGTCTCGTCCGCGCATGCGCCCGCGGCCGAGGTGCGCCTGTACGATCATCTGTTCACGAGGGAGAATCCGGACGACGTCGAGGAGGGCTCC
>JACPDC010000001.1 GCA_016184235.1 Deltaproteobacteria bacterium
AGATCGGTCTCTTTCCCCATTGGACGGTCGAAGAAAACGTCGGCGTGGTCCCCAGGCTCGAAGGCTGGGAGAGAGAAAAGATCAAGGCCCGCACGGGCGAGCTCCTGCAAATGGTCGGTTTGGAGCCGGAGCGATTCGCCGCCCGCTACCCTCGGGAGCTCTCGGGAGGACAGCGGCAGCGAGTGGGGGTGGCGCGCGCCCTGGCCGCGGACCCCCCGATCATCCTGCTCGACGAGCCCTTCGGCGCCCTGGACCCGATCACGCGGAGAGAGCTGCAGCAGGAATTCCGCTCCCTGGAGAGGAAGCTGGGAAAGACCATGGTCTTTGTCACCCACGACGTGCGTGAAGCCTTTATCCTCGGTTCCCGCATCGCCCTGCTCAAGGACGGCAAAATGGTTTTGCTCGGCCGGCCGGAGGAGCTGACAAAGTCGAACGACCCTGAGGCGAAGGCCTTCGCCGAATGTCTGAGCGAGCCCGATGCCGCGGAGACAAAGGCATGAGCCTGTGGGAATTTCTGCTTGGGCAGCGGTCGGAGGTGCTGGGGCTCGCCCTCGAGCACCTCTTCCTGGTGGGGATCTCGACCGGGATCGCCATTCTCATCGGCGTGCCGCTCGGCATCGCGCTCACGCGCTGGCCCCGCTTGAGCAAGCCGGTCCTGGGCTTCGCCAACATCATGCAGACCGTGCCCAGCCTCGCGCTCTTCGGCTTTCTCATTCCGCTCAACATCTATCTTTTCCATGTGCGCATCCTCGGAGGCATCGGAGCGCGCACCGCGATCGTCGCGCTGGTGCTCTACGCGCTGCTGCCGATTATCCGCAACACGTTCACCGGCATCAGCGGCGTCGACCCGGCGATCCGGGAGGCCGGCCGGGCGATGGGGATGACGAACCGCCAGTTGTTGTTCCAGGTCGAGATTCCGCTCTCCCTCGGCGTCATCATCGCCGGCGTGCGCGTCGCCACGGTGATCTCGGTCGGCACGGCCACCATAGCGGCGGCGATCGACGCGGGCGGCCTGGGGCGCTACATCTTCCGCGGCCTCAGGATGAACGACAATACCTTGATCCTGGCCGGGGCGGTTCCGGCGGCGTTCATGGCCTTGGCGGCCGACCTCCTGCTCGGCTGGATGGAGAAGATCTTCAAGACGGGCGTCGGCGGCCGGCTGAGAAAATTTGGGGCCTGGGCCTCTCTGCTGCTGGCGCTGGGGGCGGTCCTCTGGCTGTCGATCACGATGCTCTATCCGTCCAAAATCGAGCAGCGGGTCGCGGTGGGATCCAAAGATTTCACCGAGCAGATCATCGTCGGGGAGATCCTGGCGCAGGTCATCGAGGCCAAGAGCGGGTTGCGCGCGCAGCGCCGCTTCGATCTCGGCGGCAATCTCGCGCACGAGGCGCTGGTGGCGGGCGAGATCGACGTCTACGTGGAATACACGGGCACCGCCCTCACCGCCATTCTCAAGCAGGCCGGGCTCGGCGATCCAGCCGAGGTGTACCGCCGCGTCAAGCGGGAGTATGCCTCCAGGTTCGCCGTCGAGTGGACCGAGCCCCTGGGTTTCAACAACACCTTCGCGATCCTGGTTCGGGGCGAGGACGCGCGCCGGTTGAAGCTTAAAACGATTACCGACGCCGCGCGCTACGCGTCGAAGTGGCGGGCCGGATTCGGGCAGGACTTCATGTCGCGCCCCGACGGCTACGCGGGATTCGCCCGCGCCTACGGCCTCAAGTTTATGGAGCTGCGCGAAATGGATCTCTCGCTCACCTACCGGGCGCTGGTCGATCGCCAGGTGGACCTGATCGCCGGCAACTCGACCGACGGGCTGATCGCCCGGCACGATCTCGTCCAGCTCGACGACGACCGCCGCTACTTTCCGCCGTACGACGCGGCGCCGCTGGCGCGCAGGGAGACTCTGGAGCGCTACCCCGAGATAAGGAACGCTCTCAAGATGCTCGGCGGATTGATTTCGGTCGCGGAGATGAGAGAGTTAAACTACCAGGTGGACGGCGAGCGCCGGCCGGTCCCGGAGGTCGCCCGGGAGTTTTTACGGAAGAAGGGACTGGCCGGCGACGCGTGAGACGCAGGTAGAGCAGCCGGGAAAGTCGGGAGCCGTGCAAGGAAGGTTTGGAGAAAGGAGCCACGCTATGTTCGGTTATCGCGCCCGGATAGGGTACATCTCGCCCTCGGTGATTGAATTAAACGCCTATGACTTTTACCGGATCGCGCCTCAGGGAGTCGGCATGATCGGCGTGGCGTGCATGGTGGGAGGCTGGAAGGAGGAAGCGTATAAGCAGGCGCTTGCCCAGCTCGAGGCGTGCGCCAAAGAGCTCGGCCGGCGCTTCTGTGATTTCATCATTCACGGCGGCGCGCCGCTGGTGTTAAGTCAGGGGAAGGGGTTCGAAACAACCCTTATCGAGAAGCTGCGGACGATTACCGGCGTTCCCTGCACTACGAGCATTGTGGCCGCGATGGAGGCATTTAGAGAGCTGTCCGCGTCGCGCCTGGCGGTAGTCAATCCCTACCCTCCGGAACTCAATGAAAAGATGGTGCAGTACTTGAAGGATTGGGGATTCGAGGTCGCCTCGGTGGTGAGCCTGGGGACCGCCTTCACGGAGTCCAGCGCCGCTTCGATCGGCGACATCTACCGGGCCGCCAAGAAGGCGGTGAGGGAGGCGGGCCGGGCGTCGGGGATATTCATACCCTGCGCCAACTTTCCCGTGGTGGATGTGATCGAGGATATCGAGACCGACCTGGGGCTTCCGGTGATCGCCAATATCACTTCGCAGTTGTACGTGGCCTTCAAGGCCATTGGCATGAGGGAGAAGATAAGCGGGTATGGGCGGTTGATGCGGTTATTGTGAATTGCCGGCGGTGGCCGCGGAAAGAGACGCTTCGGAAATGGAATGAGATGAGGCGAGATGGCCAGAGGATGGGAAGCGTTCCGCGCGCTCCGCTACCGTGATTTCGCGCTGTTCTGGTGGAGCTACTTTATCTCCAACGTCGGCTCCTGGATGCAGAGCGTCGCCCAGGGCTGGCTCCTGTTCGACCTGACCAATTCCCCGTTGACGCTTGGGCTGTTCAGTTTGTTGCGCACCGCGATGCTCCTGTGCTTTTTCGTAGTGGGGGGGTTGATCGCGGACCGCTGGGACCGGCGCCTGGTGATGATCTGGATCCAGGTCGTCTCCCTGGCGACCGCGCTGGCCCTGGCGGTGCTCACCTCTCTCGGCACGGTGCAGGTCTGGCACATCTTTACCCTGGGCGCGCTGACTTCCACGGCGTGGGCGTTCGAGCAGCCGGTCCGCCATTCGCTCATTCCCCAGCTGGTGAGCAGGGAGGATCTGGTGAACGCGCTCGCTTTGAATGCCGTGACCTGGCACGGCGCGGGTCTGATCGGGCCGAGCCTGGTGGGATTTCTGGTGGCCTGGATAGGAATAGACGGCTGTTTCTACCTCAACGTCATCAGCTACGCGGCTGTCCTTTTAGCCCTCGTCTGGATGCGGATTCCGGGGCACTCCCGGCGCGAGACCATGGGAATGACCGAAAGCCTGGTCGACGGCCTGCTGTATATCCGAGGCCAGGGGCTGATCCTCACGCTGTTAATCGGCTCCTCGCTGTTCAG
>JACPDC010000002.1 GCA_016184235.1 Deltaproteobacteria bacterium
GGCTTCGTGCGGGCCGGGGGAGGATTCCGGGTGGTACTGGACCGAGAAGATCGGCAGCTCGCGGTGCGCCAGCCCCTCGACCGTGTTGTCGTTGAGATTCAAGTGCGTCACCTCGGCCGCCCCCTTGAGCGAGTCGGCATCCACGGCGAAGCCGTGGTTCTGCGTCGTGATCTCGACCTTCCGCGTGGTCAGATCCATCACCGGCTGATTGCCGCCGTGATGGCCGAATTTGAGCTTGTAGGTTTTCCCTCCCAGGGCGAGCCCCATGATCTGATGGCCGAGGCAGATGCCGAAGATCGGCTTTTTCCCGATGAGCCTTTGCACGATCTCTTTGGCGTAGGGCACGGCGTCCGGATCTCCCGGGCCGTTCGAGAGAAAAATCCCGTCCGGATTCAGCGCCAGAACCTCCTCCGCGGAGGTCGAGGCCGGGACGACTCTTACCCTGCAGCCGGACTCGGCAAGCCCCCTGAGAATATTGAACTTGATGCCGTAGTCGTAGGCTGCGACGAAATAACCGGGAGCGAGAAAGCTCGCGCCTTTTTTTGCCCTCTTCTTCGGCTCCCCCGTCTCTTCTCTCTTTTTATACCCGCTCCCCAGCCGCCACTGCCCTTCGTTCCAGTCGTATGCTTGCCGGCAGGTGACCTCTTTGACGAGATCCCGTCCCACCAGCCCCGGAGAGGCCTTGGCCTTGGCGATGAGATCGGCGGCTTGGTCCGTGAGCGTCGAGATGATCCCTTCCTGCGAGCCATGGTCCCGCAGGTGACGCACCAGGGAGCGGCTGTCTATGCCTTCTATGCCGACGATGCCGTGCTCCTTCATGTAATCCGCGAGCGGCCGGGTCGCGCGCCAGTTGCTGGGAACGGAAGAGTATTCCTTTACGATGAAACCCTTGACGTAAGGCTTGCGGGATTCCACATCCTCGGGATTGACGCCGACGTTGCCGATCTCCGGATAGGTCATCGCGACCATCTGTCCCTCGTACGACGGGTCGGTGAGGATCTCCTGGTAGCCGGTCATGCTCGTATTGAAGACCACCTCGCCGGCCGCCTCTCCCTCGGCGCCGAAGGATCGACCCGCGTAAATCTGCCCGTCGGCCAATGCCAGAACAGCTTTCATAAAAACAGCTCTCAGCCTTCAGCCATCAGCATCAGCCTGGGTGTCAACCTCTGACGGCTTGAACGGCTTAAACGATTTGAACAGTTCAAAACGTTCAATTCGTTCAAAGTGGTGTCAGTCTTCACAGCTCAGTCCTGATTGCTGGCGGCTGATCGCCATCCTCCGGGCTGACTATGGAATAGATGACCACTTTGTCTCTCTCGTCCTGCTCGACCTCGCGCAGCTTCACCCGCACCCGCTCTTTTTCGGAGCTCGGTATGTGTTTGCCCACATAGTTGGGCTTTACCGGCATCTCCCGATGGCCCCTGTCCACCAGCACGGCCAGACGCACGGAGCTCGGCCGGCCGGACTTGAAGATAATGCTCAGGGCATTCTTCACCGTCATTCCCGTATGAATGACATCGTCGACCAGAATGACCGCCCTTTCTTTGACGCTCGGCGCCGAGGCCTCGCCATCAACGCTAGGGAGCCGCCGGAGATCATCCCCGCTGCCGTAAATCTCGATCTCTCCCACCTCGATCCGCTTTTGAGATTTCCTTTCCAGCTCCTCGGCGATCCGCTTGGCAAGGTAGGAGCCCTTGGTCCGAATACCGAGGATCAGCAAGCGGTCGGGCTCTTCGCTTTCTTTGAGGATCTCTTCGCTCATCCGGCGAACCGCGTCGCGTATCTCGGCCTCGTCCATGATGCTGCGCTGCGGCCCGCTCTTGTACGGCTCGTAGCCCCTCTCCTCGGCGTGCTTGATCGAGTCGAAGACCGCCAATTCCCCGCGGCCGAGCCAGTCCCGCACCGTCTCCCCCAGGGCGATGTCGTAGGGGCAATATTTGCGCGACCTGGTATGGCCCATGTACTGGACCTTGAGCTGATGATCGCAGTAGAAGCACTTGAGGATGAGCCCGCCGCCGGGACCGGTAAAGAGCACCTCGAAGCGGGGACGGGTCGAGACGGGCTCCGTCCGCGTCACGCAGTTCGCGTTGGCGCATGGGGGCGCGGCCGGCTCCGGGCTTTCGTAGAGCGGAATCCTTTTCTCGGCCGCGCCCGCCTTGCCCGTTGCCGAAGCCTCGAAGAGGAATTTCAGCAGCGCCATCCGGACCGGGACCCCGTACGCGGCCTGCTTGAAGTAAATCCCCCGCCGGTCCCTGTCCAGCTCCTGCGAGAGCTCGTCCACGCGCGGCAACGGATGCATCACCACCGTGTCCTTGAAGCGCTTCTCCTTGAGAAATTCCTCGCCGATCCGGGGGTAGCCTCCGTTGCCCGCCTCCCCCTCGGGCTTCATCCGCTCTTTTTGCTTGCGCGTCACGTAGAAGGCGTCGACCTTGATGCCGGAGACCATTTTGCTCAGCCGGCTCTGGGCCTCCGCGTCGACACTGGTGAAAAGCGCGAGCTGATGCGGTTGGGTGGGCGTCAGATAAATGGCGTCGGTCTCCTGCACGACGGCGTGAAGGTCATCCGAGGCGACCGGGGCCAGATTGTAGTGGTATTCCCTTTCTAGCTTTTCGATCACGTACTGCGGCAGCTCCATGCCGTTGGCCGCCAGCGTGACCACGTGGGCGCCGAAGCGCGCCAGGGCATAGACCAGGGAATGGATGGTCCGCCCGTGCTTGAGGTCGCCGCAGATCACCACGGTGAGCCCCTTCAAATCCCCCTTCTCTTTCCTCAGCGTGTAGAGATCGCAAAGGGTTTGCGTGGGGTGCTCGTGGCTGCCGTCGCCGGCGTTGATCACCGGGACCTCGGCGTACTCCGCCATCGCCTGCACCGCGCCGTCCCAGCAGTGGCGGACGACCAGCACATCGGCGTAGCTCGCCACCACCCGGGCGGTATCGGCGATGCTCTCCCCCTTCGCCGTCGAAGAGGATCTCATGTCCGGGCAGCTGATCACCGACCCACCCAGCCGCTGCATCGCGGATTCGAACGACAAGCGGGTCCTGGTGCTCGGCTCGTAGAAGAGCGTGGCCATGATCTTTCCGGCGCAGGCCTTTGCCTCGCGCTCTCCGGCCGGCATGCCGTCCGCCAGGCGGAACAGCTCCTCGATCTCCCGGTTGCTGAGATCTTCGATCGAAATCAAATCGCGCTTCTTCAACTCTTCCCCTTACTTCCGTTGGCCATACTCCGTCACCGTCACTTGATCCACTCCGTCGGACTCCTGCAGCAACACATTGACCCGCTGCGAGTCGGCGACACGGACGTTTTTTCCTATGATATCCGCCTTGATCGGCAGCTCCCGCGCTCCGCGATCGACCAGGGTGGCGACGAGAATTCTCCTGGGCTTTCCCAAATGTCCCACCAGCTCCAAAGCCGCCCGGATGGTGCGCCCTCTGTAGATGACGTCATCGACCAGGATCACGGTCTTGTCATCCACCGATACCGGCGTCTCCACAGGCGGCAGCCCGGCGATCCCGCCCGCCTTCTCCACGTCGTCCCGATAGGGCCTGACATCGATGATGCCGACAGGGACAGCGGCGCCGTTCAGGCTCTCGATTTTTTGCCGGACCAGATGCGCCCCCTTGGAGCGAATCCCGATCAGCGCAAGGCTCTCCGTCCCGCCGTTCTTTTCGACGATCTCGTGCGCCATGCGGCTGATGGTCCGCTGGATTTCCTCTTCCTGCATCAGAACCTGTTTGCCCTGATCCATAAAAAAAGACCCCCTCGGTTACCGGGGGGGTCGTAGAGCGTGCTTGATTAGGATTTCTTTATCGGTCATGGAACCTTTCCCAATCTCACTGGACTGGTTTAAAAGGCTATATTTTTATATGCCGCCGTCGCAGCAAAGTCAAGAATCAACTTGCCTCTAATCTCTCCATGTTTCCTCTTACCGGACTTCCTTGTGGACGAAGTCGATAATCCGCTCGATCGCCCTCCTGGCGTTGGACGAGGCCGGATTCCTGGTGATGAACGCTCGCCGCGCTCGAGGGCGAGCACCGGGCTGCCCTCCGCCATCGCCTCCTCGCTCCGCCAGTATTCATCGTGGCACGGCAGCACCTGATCCACCAGGTCCGGGTACGGCTTGCCGCCCTCTTTCAGCTTCCTGGCATAACGGTAGCGCGCCAGCGGATCGATGACCGGCCAGCACAGGACCACGCAGCGCACGCCGGCATCCACGGCGGCCGCGCCGGCGGGCAGCGCTACGGCCGAGTAGCGGGGGTCGCGCGGCCTCATCCCCAGCAGCATGGCCTGGTGCGCGCCGCTCGAAACGCCCATGACGCCCACCAGGTCGGGGCGGCTGCCCAGCTCCGTGGCCCGCGCCTTGAGCCAGCGGATGGCATAATTGATATCGGCCAGCGAGGCGGGGTACGGGGCGACCGGGGGCATGCGGAAATCCAGCGCCGCCACCGCCACGCCGCTTTTCGCCAGCGCTTCGTTGATGACCGTGTCGTTCAGGCGGTCGCCGCGACACCAGGCGCCGCCATGCAGCTCGACCATGAGGGGGAACGGCCCTCTCCCGCTGGGCTTGAAGAGACGGGCCAGCAGCGGCCTGTCTCCGTGCCGGATATATTCGACGTCCTCTACCTCGAACTCG
>JACPDC010000003.1 GCA_016184235.1 Deltaproteobacteria bacterium
TTGGGATCATCTTCGCGTCCGCTTTTGTCTCTTCACTCCGCGGCCATAGCATGAAAGGGAAGAAAAAAGAAAGCCCCCGGATATGGGCCGAGGGCTTTCTACAATCAGTTTCAGAGATTCACTTAGCAGCCGGGCCCGGCCACACAGTTGCCGGCCCCATCGAACTCGAAAGTTGCGCCGCTAAGGGGCACAACGACCCTGCTTTGACTCTGGCCGGTGAGGAGGTTAATGAAACGCTCCAGCCGCGTGCCTGCATTCACTGCTCCGGTTGTGGTTGTGGATACCTGGTTGAAATGCTCAGGGATGACGCTTCTAGGTTTGATCAGCTGATTGACAGCAAAGGCCGCCTCATCGGGTCCCATAGTGAAGAGGTCGCCGCCGTGGACGACAGCGAGATTTACCCGATAGAACGTTGCTTGGGTTGCCCAATCCCCGATCAAACCGGAGTCGCCTGTCCAAAGCACTGAAAGGCCATTGGTGAAGCGAAGGATATAACCCGTCTCAGCCCCGGCATAGCCGGTCAATCCCGCAGGGATACCAGGATCGGCAACGACGCCACCGCCAAGACCAACCAGTTCGTCAACGTGAGCTCGGGATGCCCCGGCCGCGTGAAAGGCAGGAATGGTCGTGATTTTTACCCCCGTGGTCTGTCCCGCAGAAACCGCAGTGCGGGTTCCTCCGCGAATAACTCCAACGCAGGGAGCCGAGCGGGGCACAGTAAAGGTATTATCCAGGCCGGCTGCAGGGCAACCTGCCGGTGCTACTCCTGTCACGTTTTTGATCTTCTGCGTGAAAAAATCCGGCAACTCGCCGCCCACAAGAACAGCTGAATTTAGTCGGGCGGCTATCTCCGGGGCGTTTCCCTCGCCCGGGAACTCAAACGCTTTAGTTGGCGCGCCCGCGCAGGTGGTGTGGAAAACGTCTCCGATATGATCCACGTGAGGGTGGTCGATGAGCAGGACGTGGAGACTGCCGCCGAGCCTGGGATCCGCCGAACCTCGAACAAAGGTCCCCTGGTCGGCCCCTACAGTGCGCCCCGGAGCGATCAGAACTCGCACGCCCGTTGGGTCTTCAAAAAGCAAGGCCCTGTCACCGACGCAGAACCGGTTGGCTTCCGCGCCCAACGGGGTGACCTTCACCGTTTGCGCCCAAGCCAACGACGATCCTAGGCTCACGACGAAAATAAACACCAGAAAGACCAACCATTTCCCTTTCATGGTATCTCCTCCTTGTGAGTTGAAGCCTCGACCTCTCCGTCAAGGCTTGGCTCTCGGATTTACTCCGAGTATTTTTCCGCCCGGAACGCTTTGTGGCAGCCGCCGCAGGCGCCGCTCACGGCTTTAACGCCGGCCTGAACCTTCGCGTCGTCTTTCTCCCCAGCCGCTTTAGCCAGTTCCCCCGCCGCCTTGCCCAGCTTGGACGCGCCCTTACCAAAATCATCCCATTTATCCCAGATGTCAGCCTTGGCCTTGGTCTTTCCTGCGGTGCTCCCTTTGGGGAAAAGATCACCGATCTTTTCTGAACTACCCATGAGATCTTTTGCCTTTGTCTCGATGGTCGCGTAATCCTTTGCCTCGGCCGCGCCTTTGATTGCCTTGGCCGCGGCGCTCTGGCCCTTCATGAGCTTCTGCCTCTTTTCGTTGACGTCCGCCTGGGCGAAGAGCTGTGAAGAGATAAAAAGCGATGCTACGGCGACTAAGCCCGCCCATAGAAGTTTACGTTGAACCATTTCTTTCTCCTTTCTTTGTTGTGAAAGTAGTCCTAACTGCCTTTGTTTATTTTTTTGATCTCGTTGAGTAAAGTCTCCGTGGAAAGCAAATGCTCCGCCCGATTGCTGGGCCTCGTATCCTTGAAGCGCACAAGGCCTTCCTTGTCGATGATGATGTACGAACGTTTTGCCAGATTTCTCTTATCGTCCCATACGCCCAGGGCCTTCATGGCCTTTCCATCCCGGTCGCTCAGCAGGGAATGTTTGATCTTCGCGAAGTCGACGAAGGCCTTCTGGGAAAAGATGGCGTTGGCACTCATCCCTAAAACTTCAGTATTCTCAGCCTGGAATTTTGCGTAGTTGTCGTCCGAACCGGCCGACTGAAGGTGCTTGATTCAGGTCGGGCTGAAATCGAGCACGTAAACATTGATAAGAACATTCTTTCCCCGCAGGCTGCTGAGCTTGAGCTTCCCGCCTTTGGTGCTGTCAAGCTCGAAGTCGGGCGCCTTCTCACCGACCTCGACGGCGACAGCCGGGAGCGCCGCCCCAAAGAAGAAAAAAGCCGCGAGCATCGCCGCAAGGGAGACTCTTTTCATCTGTTTCATATTAAGCTCCTTCTCTTGAGTAAGACGTCCGAGTAGATGGACCCCTTCAAAGGCGCCCAGTTTATCCTCAGGCCGGCTCTTTCTGTCAATCCCTGAACGGGTATTTTCAGATCCACCTCTTTTGGGGCGCTAGCCGATGCCTTCCCGTACCGCCAGGACGGCGGCCTCGGTTCGGTTCTTGACCTCGAGTTTTCGGAACAGCGCCTTCATGTGCATCTTGATGGTCTCGCGCGACAGGTTGATCAGCCGGCTCATCTCCTCGTTGCTCAGTCCCTCGGCGAGCAGACGGAGAATCTTAAGCTCCTGCTCCGTGAGCCCGTACTTCAGCGAAAACTGATTCTTTCTATCTTCTTCCGACAGGCCCTCCCGGCCGGGCGCCCGGTCGAGGGTCAGATGGGCGAGGTAGGGAGAAGAATGCGCCTTGCCCGCGTGCGTGTGGCGGATGATCTCGATGAAATCTTTTTGGTCCGCGTCCTTGAGGATATAACCCGCGGCGCCGGCTCTGATCGCCGAGATGATTTTCTCGTCGTCGTCATAGATGGAGAGCATCAGGACCTTGGTTTTGCGCGCCAGGTTCGCGATCAGTTTGGCGGCCTTGATCCCGTCCATCTTCGGCATGCGCACGTCCAGGAGGGCTATGTCAGGCTCCTTTTCCTGGGCTTTCAGGACCGCCTCCTGGCCGTCCGCCGCCTCGGCGACCACCTTGATATCCCGGGTCGCCTCTAACAGCTTGCGCAGGCTTTGGCGGAACAGCCTCTCGTCATCCGCTACCAGCACTCTAATGGCCATGGGCCTCCTGTTGTTGTTCGCTGTTGATGGGCAGGAGCACGGACACGGCGAAGCCGCCTCCGTTTCGGCTCTCCGCCCAGACTCTTCCCCGGTGGGCCTCGGCGACGAGCTTGCAATACGGCAGCCCCAGGCCGGTTCCGGTCTCGACCTTCCCCTGGTCGCGGGAATAAAAGCGGTCGAAGATCATGGGCAGATCCTCCTTGGGGATGCCCATGCCCTCGTCCTCGACGCGCAGGAGCAGGTATCGCCCTCCCGGGTTTTTGTTGTCCTCCAGCATGCTGGCGGAGACATGAATATGGCCGCGGTCCGGCGAGAACTTGATGGCGTTGCTGAGCAAATTGATCAGCAAGCGGGTGAGCCTTCTCTTGTCGGCCACTACCGAGATATGAGGCGGATCCGAGTGGTTCAGCACCTGGAGCCTCTTTTCTTCCATCTCCGGCCCGAGTATGCGCAGGCTTGTCTGAATCAGCTCTTCGATCAAAAGGGGA
>JACPDC010000004.1 GCA_016184235.1 Deltaproteobacteria bacterium
TCCTCCCGCGGACAGATGATGGAGTGCTGGATCTGGTTGAAGTATAGGTTCCGTGGGGCGACGAAATCAACCAGGGAAAGGCTCCCTCGGGGAGCGCGCCTTCGGCTGCGGCCGATAGACCTGTGCTTTAGCCGAGACTTTCCAGTCGGACGTCCGCAGCCTCATTCGCGCTCCCCTCGGTCGCTCGACGCTAAAAACCCTGGACTTGGCGGGGCGAAAGTTGTATGAGGCTGTTGAACAAGCCTCTTTTCAGACCGGTCAAAAAGGTCCCAGATGCGAGGCGCGCGATGGACCGACGAGCGGAGGCGTACTAGAGTAGTACGTTGGAGAGAGGCGGCCGAGCGCAACGAAGTAGGTGGGCCTTTTTCAACGGTCTGTTATGGGAGCGCACAGGAGGATGACGAATATGCTGACGGAGAATCACGCTAAGGCGAAGGTTTTCTGGCCCGACGGCGCTCGGCTGGCGGTCGCGCTGACGTTCGACTTTCAAGGCGGCGAGGACGTCAGGCCGGGTAAGGACGGTAAGATCAACCACGAGGAGTATACCCAGGCGGAGTACGGGCCGAAGACGGGGATCTGGAGGATCCTGAGAATCCTCGAGCAGAACAAGGCCAAAGCGACTTTTTTGACCTGCGGCGGGATCGCCGAGAGATATCCTGAAGCGGTCAAGGCGATAGCCCAAAACGGGCACGAAATCGCGGGGCATGGTTACCACCACGAGGTGGCCCGGGATTTGTCGAAACAGGAGGAGCGGGATGTAATCCGGCGCACCACGGAGATGATCCGAAATCGGACCGGAAAACGGCCGGTGGGATGGCGCTCCTGCACGCAGAGCCCCAACAGCCTGGAGCTGTTGATGGAAGCCGGCTATCTGTGGAACAGCAATTCGTTCTCCTATGATCTTCCCTTCCTATGGGGAATGGCGGAGTCTAAATTGGTCGAGCTTCCGCGCCAGCCATTCGGCGACGGCAGGACCTACGGCCACAGGGATTCGGGCAACCCGAATGACACGCTGGTGATTTGGAAAGGGCTGTTCGATGACCTCTATGAGGAATCCAAAAGCGCTCCCACCTTCTGCCCCTTTCAGTTTCATCCTTATATCTCCAGCAGGCCGGGCAGGGCAAAGACGCTGAAAGAGCTGATCCAATACATGAAGAAGCACGACGGCGTCTGGTTTGCCACCGGAAGCGAGGTGGCTGAGTGGTGGCTCAAGCAGGGATTTTCCAGCGAGCCGGCCCGCGACCGAGCCACCGCCGGTAGGTGAGGGGTTGGTCTTGGGCTTCGGGGCTCCCTCGGGGAACGCGCTCTCGGCTGCGGCCGATGGTGCAGTGCTTTAACCGAACCTTTCCAGTCGGACGTCCGCAGCCTCGCTCGCGCTCCCCTCGCTCGCCCCGTAAAGCGAGGGGGCCTGGCGGAGCGACCCGAAAGCACCAGACGTGGAGATTCGGATTAACCACTACACTATTGCTTTCGGGAAGCGAGTCAGGTCCCGAGCGAACCTACAAGAGAGGTCTGTGCTGAGGCTTAGGAGGAAATGATGGCTCGCGCGGAGAAGGTGGGCGCGTCCCAGGCAAAAGTGGCCTACCGCGGCCTGCGGGATTGGCTGGAGCAAGTCGACCGATTAGGCGAGCTCTTGCGCGTCAGCGGCGTTCATTGGGACCGGGAGATGGGCGCGATGACGCAGATGCTCACCGAGAGCAGCAAGGGAAAGGCGCCGGCCATACTCTTCGACGAGGTGCCGGGCTATCCGAAGGGCTTCCGGACCCTGTACGGCCAGTTCTCCTCGATGAAGAGAGTCGCCCTCACCCTGGGCCTGCCGCTCGAATACGAGAAAAAAGTAGACATCGTCAAGGCGTATCACGAGCGCATGCAAAACATGGCGCTGGTCAAGCCTAGAGTGGTCAAGAAGGGCCCCATTCTCGATCACGTGCTCGAGGGCGACAAGGTGGATGTGCTCAAGTTTCCGGTCCCGCTGCATCACGAGCTCGACAAGGCCCGCTATCTCGGGACCGCGGACCTGGTGATCACCAAGGATCCGGACTCGGACTGGTACAACCTGGGGGCCTATCGCTGCCAGGTGTACGACGAAAAGACCATCGGCTGCCAGATCACCGAGGGAAAGCATGGAAGGATTCACCGCGACACCTACTTCGAGCGCGGGCAGAACGTGAAAGTTGCCGTGGTCTGCGGCCAGGATCCTCTGCTTTACATGCTTTCGGCGAGTCCGCTGCCGAAGGGCGTCTCGGAATACGACTTTGCCGGCGCCATCCGGGGCGAGCCCATCGAGGTGGTCCAGGGCCCTTATACCGGCTTTCCGATTCCGGCGGACGCGGAGATCGCCGTCGAGGGCGAGATGGTGCCCGGGCAGGTCAAGCCCGAGGGACCCTTCGGCGAATGGATGGGCTATTACTCCGATGACGTCGTTCCCCGTCCCTACATCAACGTAAAGACCGTTCTCTACCGGGACAATCCGATTCTCACCTGCGCGCCGCAGCACAAGCCGGTGGACGAGACCGGCCTGCTCAAGGGCATCGCCGGCGCGGCCGAGATCTGGAAGGCGCTCGAGGCCTGCGGGCTGCCGGACATCCTCGGCGTGTGGAATCACGAGGGGGGGCCGGCGACCCGTTTCACGGCGGTCCAGATTCGCCAGCGCTATCCCGGCCACGCGCGCAACGTTCTCCACGTCGCTGCGAACTGCTCGGCCGGGGCCTACAACGGCAAGTGGACGGTGGTGGTGGACGACGACATCGACTGCTCGGACATCGACCAGGTCCTCTGGGCCATGTCCACCCGCTTCGATCCGGTGGCGGACATCGACGTCGTCCAGAAGGCCTGGTCTTCGGGGCGGGACCCGATGTATCTGCCGGGGAATTTCAACAACCGGATTCTCATCGACGCGTGCGTTCCCTACGACCGGAAGCTGAAGGGCAAATTTTCCACTGTGGTGGACGTGAGCCCCGAGCTCCGGGCCAAGCTCAAGGCGAAGTGGAGCAGCATCTTCGCCAAGTACGCTGTCTAGGCTCGCCTGCATCCGCAAAGGGATTTTAGAAGTGGCTAGAGATGACCGATTCGAGGGGCTGTTTGTTCCCCAGGTTACCCCGTTTGACGACTCAGGCGCGGTTGATCTGCAGAGCCTGGAGCGCCTGTGCGCCCATCTCTGCTCGGTGGAGAGCGTAACGGGACTGGTTTCCTGCGCGCGTATCGGTGAAGGTCCGGTTCTGAGCCTGGAGGAGAAGCGAGACGTTTACAGGGTGGCCGGCAGGGTGGCGCGGGCCGCCGGGAAACTCCATGTGGCGGCGATCACGCCCCAATCCACGGATGAGGCGATCGCCATCGTGCGCGATCTTGAAAAGCTGCCGGTGGACGCGGCCATGATTTTTCCTCCTCTGCTTCTTGCCTGGGGCAAGGTCGGCGCCGATCTTAAGTTCCGCTTCTTCGAAGATATCGCAGAGAACACGAGTCTCCCCATTGTTTTGTTTCAGATTCCTGTGGCCAGCTACTGGTACGACGCCGAGACCGTCTGCCGGATCGCCGAGATCGGGCAGGTCGTGGCTTACAAGGAGGCCTCCTTCAACATCAATCTCTTCTCCGAGACCCTGCGGCAGCTCGAGATCCGGCGAAGCCCCATGACGGTTCTCACCGGCAACGACCGCTTCGTGGCGCAGAGCTATATGCTCGGCGCCCGCGGCGCGCTCATCGGAGTCTCGAATCTTGCCACGGAGAAGTGGGGCGCCATGGACCGGGCGGGCCGGAGCGGCGATTTCCGCAAGGCCATGTCCCTGCAAGAAGGATTGAGCGAGCTTAAAGAGCTGGTCTTCAGCGAGCCGATCGTCGAGGCGGTCTCGCGCATCAAGGTCATCCTCAAGCATCAGGGTTTGATCCAAAGCTCGCTCGTGCGCAGGCCCCAGCTCGGCGTCTCCGGTGAAGAGGAAGGGCGCCTGATCGCGAGCTTCGGGCGCATCGTGGAGGAAAGCTCGGTCGCCGCAAAAGGAGGCTGAGTCGGAAGCCCTATGCCGGTTTACGGATTAACGGAATTCATCGCGGACCTCTACCGGATCACAGAGGAGGAAAAGCAGGGCCGGGCGATCCTGCGGCGCTGCCAGCCGTTGCTCGAGCGGCTGCTCAGGAATCCGCATTGTGTTCCGTCCGAGTTCAAAAAGCCGGGGGCAAACACGCAGGGACGTTACATGCTCCACCGAGCGGCTAAATTCAACGTCAACGCAGTGGTCTGGGGTCCCGGCCATGGCTTGAAGGCGCATAACCACGAGACCTGGGGACTGGTCGGCGTCCTGGAAAATGAGCTGCAGGAGACGCGCTATCGCCGCCTGGATGGCGGATCAAAGCCGGGTATTGCCCGCTTGGAGCTCAGGGGGACGACGAACAACAGGGCAGGGGATATTTCCTTGCTCTTGCCACCCGACGACATACACGGGGTTCTCAACGCCACGGAGCGCAATACCGTGGATATCCATGTCTATGGAAGAGATCTGGTCGGACTTAAGCGGAGCCGCTTTGACATCGAGCAAAACAGCCTGGCGACCTTTGCCAGCCCCAAGTACGACAACTGCTAGCCGAAACTCTTCCTATTACCGCCGCGGGCGGCGTCTCTCAAGATCGATGCAATAGCTCCCTCGGGCAACGCGCTCTCGGCTGCGGCCGATGGACCTCTGCTTAAACCGAAGCTTTCGAGTCGGACGTCCGCAGCCTCACTCGCGTTCCCCTCGGTCGCCCCGTAAAGCGAGGGGCCTGGCGAGCGACCCGAAAGCACCAGTCGTGCAGGTTCAAAGAACCCACAGGTCTATTGCTTTCGGGAAGCGAGTCAGGTCCCGAGCGAACCCATTGCTTTGGGCGCGCGAAGCAGGCCCCCGAGCGACCCCATTGCTTTCGGGGAGCGAGGCGAGATAACGTCGCATCGCCTCTCTGTCCCCGGTCACGGAAGCGGAGAGGACCACGTCGTTCGGCTCCGAAAGCATTCGCGTCAGTCCGGTTTCCTGAGCCACTCCTTCTTGCGTCCACGCTGCGGCGCCGCCCTCGAGCACCGAGACATTGGTGTAGCCGATCTCCTGCAAAGTCGCGCCCGCCAGTGTAGAATGATCCCCCCTTGGGCAAGTAACAACGACCGGCTGCTCCCGGTGAGGAAAGGAAGTAGGAAATGTTTCCTCGAGCCAACCGCGGGAGAGCCAGAGCGCCCCGGGAACATGGCCCCGCCCGTATTCCTGGCTCGTGCCGACATCGAGAATAACCGGCAAATCAGGCCCGGACAGTTGCGTTGCCAGCTCCCCGGCCGTGACGAAGCGGGCGGCCGCCCGGGCGCGCTCCAAGCCGGCTACGGGCTTCGCGGGTTCGCCTGTCTCGATCTCCAGCCCGTTTTCTCTCCATGCCTCGACGCCTCCTCTGACAAAGTAGACTTCGTTAAAACCCATGGCCCGATACCAATAGGCGGCCATGATCGCCCTTGCGCTCCGCTCGCACGCGAAGACGATCGTGCTTTGGCGTACGGCGATATAGTCATCGGCCCGTTGTATCGCCTGCCCGCCGGGCACGCGCTGGAAGCCGGGAATATGGCCGGCCGCGTATTCCTGCGCGGAGCGGACATCTATGAGGTAGAGCGTTCTCCGCCCGCGTTGATCCATGAGTCTCCGGAGCTCCGGAACTGGAAGAGACGGGACTCTTTCCGATTCGGCGATCCGCGCGGCCTGCTCCTCGGCAAACTTTCGACTCATCTCCGGCAACCCTGCTGTCGCCCTGTTCGGCCGCTGCTCGAGCTCGAGGCCGGAAAGCACCCATCCCATCGTTCCATTCTTCAGCGCCGATACATTGTCCAGCCCCAGCAGGCGAAGCGTCTGCGTGCCGATGATGCCGCGCGTGCGGCCGGCGCAGTTGATGACGATTCGGGTGCCCGGCTCTTTCTTCAAGTCTCCTGCCCACAGTACCAGATCGCCTCCCGG
>JACPDC010000005.1 GCA_016184235.1 Deltaproteobacteria bacterium
CGGATCTCCCGGCAGCTGTTCTCTCCCCGGCACCAGAGCGTGACCTCGTGGCCCCTGTCGCACAGCACTTTGGCCAGGGCGGTCCCCCAACCTCCGGCCCCGATCACCCCTATCGCCCTGCCCATTACCTGGTTACTGGTTATTGGTTAATGGTTACTGGTCGATTCGAATAACTAATAACTAGTGTAACCAGTAACTAAGTTACTCTTCCTCTTCCTTCTCCGCCAGTCGCGCCAGTGAGACTACCCTCTCGCTGTCTTCCAGGTCGATGAGCCGCACCCCCTGGGTATTGCGTCCGATGACGCGGATATCTTTAACTCTCAAGCGAATGATCTTGCCATTGTTGGTGACCAGCATGAGCTGGTCCTCTTCGGTCACCTGTTGGACCCCGACGACCCGGCCGGTCTTGTCGGTCGTCTTCATGGTGATGATACCCTTGCCGCCGCGCGACGTGAGGCGGTACTCCTCCATGTCGGTTCGTTTGCCGTAACCGTTTTCGGCCACGGTCAAAATATTCGCCCCGAGGCTCAAAATCTCCATGCTGACGACCTCGTCCCCTTTGTCCAGGCGCATCCCCACCACCCCGTAGGTGCCGCGGCCGGTGGGCCGGACCTGCTCCTCCTTGAAGCGGATGGACTGGCCGTCCAGGGTGGAAAGGATGATCTCCTGTTGCCCGTCGGTCAGGCGCACGCCGATCACCTCGTCTCCCTGCTCCAGGGCGATGGCGCGAATCCCGTTGGCGCGGGGATTCGCGTAGGCCATGAGCTCGGTTTTTTTGATAAGCCCTTTCTTGGTCGCGAAAACGACGCAACGGCCTTCCTGGAATTCGCGGACTGAAAGAAAAGCCGAGACCTTTTCCCCCTCCTCCAGATGCAGCAGGTTGACGATCGGCTTTCCCCTGGCGGCCCTGCCCGCCTGGGGCAGCTCGTGCACTTTGATCCAGTAGACTTTCCCTACCGTGGTGAAAAAAAGGATGTAGGAGTGAGTGGAAGCGACAAACAAATATTCGACGAAGTCCTCCTCCCGCGTGGTCGTGCCGATTTTCCCCTTTCCCCCGCGGTGCTGGGCCCGGTAGAGAGTCGCCGGGTTGCGCTTGATATATCCTTCGTGGGAGATGGTCACGACCATGTCCTCGTCGACGATCAGGTCTTCGATAGAAATCTCCTCGGTATGGTCAACGATCTGGGTCCGTCTCTCGTCGCCGTATTTCTCTTTGATCTCTTTCAGCTCTTCGACGATGATGCGATAGATCTCCCTCTCGTCGGCCAGGATCGCTCTCAGTTTGGCGATCAGCTCTACAGTCTCCTTATGCTCCTGCAGAATCTTTTCCCGCTCCAGGCCGGTAAGCCGCTGCAGCCGCATATCGAGGATCGCCTGAGCCTGGATCTCGGTCAGGCCGAAGTTCTGCATCAGTCCCTCTTTGGCCGCCTTGGGGTCCTGGGAGCGGCGGATCAGGGCGATCACGGCGTCGAGATGATCGAGGGCGATCCTCAAACCCTCTAAGATATGCAGCCTCTCCTCCGCCTTGCGCAGATCGTAGGCGGTGCGCCGCGTGACCACTTCTTTGCGATGGTCGAGGAACGCCTTCAAGGCGTCTCTCAGACTCAACAGTTTGGGCTTGCCCTCGGCGATGGCGAGCATATTGACGCCGAAGGATTCCCGCAGGCCCGTATGCTTGTAAAGCTGGTTGATCACGACTTCGGCGATGGTGTCGCGCTTGAGCTCAATCACGATTCGCATACCCTCGCGGTCCGATTCGTCGCGTAGGTCGCTGATCCCCTCGATTTTCTTCTCCTGCACCAGCCCGGCGATCTGCTCGATCAGGCGCGCCTTGTTGATCATGTAGGGAATCTCGCTGATGATAATCTGCTCTTTTCCGGTCCGCTTGACCGTCTCCGTAAAGGCCTTCCCCCGCATCTGGATGATTCCCCGGCCTTCCGCGTAGGCCTGGACTATGGCCTCTTTGCCATGGATGAATCCGGCCGTGGGGAAGTCCGGCCCCGGGATATATTTCATCAGCTCTTTGACGGAGATATCCGGCTTCTCCACCATCGCCACAAGGCCGTCCACGACCTCTCCCAGGTTGTGAGGGGGGATATTCGTGGCCATGCCGACAGCGATGCCGGAAGAGCCGTTGACCAAAAGGTTGGGGATGCGTGATGGGAGCACGGTCGGCTCCTTGAGGGAGTCGTCGTAGTTGGGGATGAAGTCGACGGTTTCCTTGTCCAGATCGGCCAGGATCTCGCCGGCCAGCTGGTCCATGCGGATCTCGGTGTATCTCATGGCCGCGGGCGGATCACCGTCAACGGAGCCAAAGTTTCCCTGGCCGTCCACAAGCGGGTAGCGCATGGAGAAGTCCTGGGCCATTCGCACGATCGTATCGTAGACCGCCACGTCGCCGTGGGGATGGTATTTCCCGATCACGTCGCCGACGACACGGGCGGACTTCTTGTAGGGGCCATTCCAGGCGTTTCCCATGTCATACATGGCGTAAAGAACGCGCCGGTGCACCGGCTTCAGCCCATCACGCACATCCGGCAGCGCCCGGCCGATGATGACGCTCATGGCGTAGTCCATGTAGGACTGGCGCATCTCGTCTTCAATGTAGACCGGGATCTTTTGCTGTTTTAACGTGGCTTCCATTCTTAGTTACTCGTTATTGGTTATTCGTTATTCGTTGAATTAAGAGGCGAGTACACGATTAACGAGTATACGAATAACGAGTGGTTAGATGTCCAGGTTCTTGACCGTGAGGGCATGTTCCTCGATGAACTTGCGCCGTGGCTCCACCTCATCACCCATTAAAGTGGAGAAGATATCGTTGGCCTCTACGGCGTCCTCGACCCTGACCTGGAGCAGGACTCGTGTCTCTGGATTCATGGTCGTCTCCCAGAGCTGCTCGGGGTTCATCTCGCCGAGCCCCTTATAGCGCTGAATGTATTGACCTTTCTTGCCCCCTTCCATGATGTATTCCAGCAGATCCTTGAGAGAAGGGAGCCTGGTCTGATGGTCCCCATTTTCCACCGAAAAGGGCGGGTAACCCAATCCCGTTAAGTCGGAGAACAGGCGCCTTAGCTCCTTGTACTCGGCGCTTACCAGGAAGTCGCGGTCCAGGATCGTTTGCAAGCCGGTGCCGTTGGACCTGCTGGCGCAGATGAGCTTGAAGCAATTGTGCTCGGGATCTTCCTCGAGCGCGGAAGAGAGCGGCGCCTGATCCGGCGCCAGCAGGTTGATGTACGAGGCGATCTGCGATTGGATCTTCTTGAGCGCCTGCGAATCCTTTAGAGTCTCTTCGCTGAAGTCTTTCTCGAGCAGGACGGCTTCGAGAACCGCCCGGCTCTTCCTCTTGCGCGTCACCGCGCCCATGAGCCTTTCCCAACGCAGCACCTTTTTGATAAAGGCCTGTAGCGGCTGGCCCGCCATCCCGTGGCCGTCGTTCAAGGCGCGGACCCGGACATTTTCCGTGCCGATCTCGATCAGGTAATCTTCGAGGCTGTTCTCATCCTTCAGGTAGCGCTCCTGTTTGCCCCGCTTGATCTT
>JACPDC010000198.1 GCA_016184235.1 Deltaproteobacteria bacterium
TTGCACTGGGTCTCGTCCGCGCATGCGCCCGCGGCCGAGGTGCGCCTGTACGATCATCTGTTCACGAGGGAGAATCCGGACGACGTCGAGGAGGGCTCCGGCTGGAGGGAGAGCCTGAACTCGCGCTCGCTCGAGACGCTGACCTCGGCGCGCGTGGAGCCCAGCCTGGCCGCCGCTGCGCCGGGCAGCCATTACCAGTTCGAGAGACTGGGCTACTTCTGCGCCGATTGCGTGGATTCGCGCGCGGGGGCGCTCGTCTTCAACCGGACGGTGCCGCTGCGCGACACCTGGGCTAAGATCGAGAAGGCGCAGAAGAAGGGGTAAATACTTTTAGATGGCTCTCATCAAGAACTGAAAAACATTTATCTCCGCCGAACGAAAGTAGGGCGCGCAGGATCTCAGATACTTCATGTACGTCGTGTAAGTCTCCTCGTTCGTGACTCTTATCGCCTCGGCGCGGTTTCTTTCCAGGTTCCCTGCCCAAAGGTCCAGCGTGCGCGCGTAGTGCAGGCGCAGGTTTTCCGCATGCAAAAGCTCGAATCCCGCGAGACGGCCATGACTGACTACCTGCTCAGGATCCGGAAGCCTTCCTCCCGGGAAAATGTGGGTGAGAAGAAAGTGGGTCCAGCGCAAAAAAGCGAACGTTTTCTCGAAGCTCCCGGTGGTTATGGTGTGGAGAAGCATCAGACCGTCTTTTCCCAACAACCCCTTGCAGCGGGCAAAAAACGCTTCGTATTTTGCAGGCGTGAAATGCTCGAATGCCCCGATCGAGACGATTTTATCGCAGGGCTCGTTGTATGTCTCCCATCCCTCCAGCCGAAACTCCAACCCGTTTCTTCCCTGCGCCAGTCGATGGGTATAAGCCCACTGATTCTTGCTGAGCGTCAACCCTACTACCCCTGGCCCGTATTTCTCACGGGCCCTCATGGCCGTGGAGCCCCATCCACATCCGATATCCAACAATCTTTCTCCCGGTTTCAGATCAAGCTTGCCGAGCGAGAGATCTATCTTCGCGATTTGCGCCTCCTGAAGCGTTTCCTTGCCGGTTGGAAAGTACGCGCACGAATATGTCATCGTCGGGTCGAGGAAGAGCCTGAAGAAGTCATCCGAGAGGTCGTAGTGAGCCTGGATAGACTCAAAGTCGGTGGTGAGGTGTTCGGGAGTCACGATGGGGATCTCTGAGCTTCTTCTAACATGGAGGGCGGGAAATTGCCATTCATGCCCGCAAGCTTGCTCAGGTTGACATGGCAGCCTGTTGGTGGGAAACTTTCTCTGACAAAGAACCGATATTAACAATAAAGGGCCACGTTGCCACCTCTCGAAGAACAGATTGCCCAACTTCGTTCAGCCATCGCTGCCCAAGAAGCGCTTCGCCCGACGCTCGGCGATGCCGTCGTCGAAATCACCCTGACTGCCCTGCGTGCCCGGCTTGAAGGCGTCCTTGCCGAGCAAAAGGCCGGCGCGTCACCGAAACCTGAACTTTCCTCGGAGGCATTGCTTGCGCAGCTGCAAAGCTACCTTCCCAAACAACTGGCCGATAAAATGCGCGCTTCGGGCAAGATCGAGGGCGAGCGCAGACAAGTGACGGTCATCTTTGCCGACATCTCGGGTTTCACGGCCCTTTCCGAGCGCCTCGACCCGGAGGAGGTCGCCTCTCTGGTCAACGACTGTCTAAAAGAGCTGGTTCAGGCGGTTTATCAGTACGAAGGGATGGTCGATAAATTTGTCGGCGATTGCATCATGGCGGTCTTTGGGGCCCCGGTGGCTCTCGAGGACGATGCCGATCGCGCGTTGCGCTCCGCGCTTTCCATGCGGGAGCGCCTCCAGGGTTTCAACCGGCACTGGATCGAAAAACTCGGTCAGCCTTTGGATCTCCATATCGGGGTGAACACCGGAATGGTCATCGCGGGAAATGTGGGGAGCGATCTCAGGATGAGTTACACGGTGATCGGCGACACGGTCAATACCGCCTCCCGGCTCGAGGGGGCGGCAAAAGCCGGTCAGGTTTTTGTCAGCCGGAATACTTACCGCCTGACACGCGGCGCCTTTGCATTTCAGGAGATAGACCCTATCCAGGTCAAGGGCAAACGCGATTCGCTGCAGGTCTACGAGCTTCTCCATGCGAAGGTTCAACCGGATAAGGCGCGTGGAGTGGAGGGTCTCGCCTCGCCCCTCGTGGGCCGGGAACGCGAGCGTCAGAGGCTGGTCCAATGCGTGGAAGAGCTTAGGAGGGGCAGGGGACAAATCGTGATGATTCTCGGCGACGCCGGGATCGGCAAAAGTCGCCTGATCTCCGAGGTCCGGCAGCGTGAGGGGCGGGACTTGACCTGGCTCGAGGGCCGCTCCTTCGCCTTCAGCCGCGCGCTCAGTTACGGGCCGTTTTTGGATCTTCTGCGACGCTATGCCAGCATCGCGGACGAGGACAGCGAGGCTGAGGCCCGCGCCAGTTTACGCGCCCGGCTTGAAGAGGTTTTTCCCGGCGAGAAGGAGGTCTACCCCGTTCTGGCGCAGATGCTCTCCATGCGCTTGGATCCCGAAGAGGTGGCGATCATCGGAACGATGGCAGGAGAGGCCTTTCGCTCCCGGCTTTTCGCGATCCTGGAGGGATTTCTCCTGCGCCTGGCCGCGCAAAAACCCGTGGGGTTGGTGCTTGAAGATTTGCACTGGGCCGATCAGAGCTCTATCGAGTTGGTGAGTTATCTTTTTTCCGTCGCGGCGCGCGCACCTGTGGCCATTGTCCTGCTCGGGCGCCCGCGGGGGGAGGCGCCGGGGAATTGGGAGAAACTTGCGCCGGCGCTTGACGAATATCGCGACCGTTACATGGAGGTTTCCCTTCGCCCTCTCTCCGGAGAGTCCAGCCATGACCTGGTAAAGGGGTTGCTCAGTGGCAGCGTGCTCCCTGAGAAACTAGGTCAGGTGATCCTCGAAAAAGCGGAAGGCAACCCGTTCTTTGTGGAAGAAGTGCTTCGGTCGCTCATCGAGCGCGGCGTGCTGACGCGCGAGGATACCGGGTGGAAGGTCACGGGACTTGTCGAGACATTTCAAGTGCCGGACACGCTTCAGGGCGTGCTCCTGTCTCGTTTGGATCGGCTTCCCGAGGAAACCAAGCGCGTCGTCCAGAAGGCCGCGGTCATTGGCCGGGTCTTTCTTTACCGGGTGCTGGACCACATGGCCCGTGGGGAATCCGGATTGGAAACGCAGGTCATGTTTCTCGAGGATGCGGAGCTGGTGCGTGAGCGCTCGCGAGTGCCCGATATCGAATATATTTTTCAGCATGCGCTGACGCAGGAGGTCGCCTATCAGACGTTGCTTGCTCCAGCCCGCAAACCGCTGCACCAAAAAGTCGGGGAGGCGCTGGAGGCCATTTTTGCCGAGCGGATCGAGGAGTTCACCGGACTCTTGGCCTACCATTACTTCCGCGGGGAGGCATGGGAAAAGGCCCTTGAGTATTCGGCGCGGGCTGCCGACACGGCGGTTTCCCTTTATGCCTATGCCGAGGCGCGCGAGCATTATCATCGCGCCCTCGAGGCCCTCAAAAATCTTCCCGATGAGCAGGCAAACCGTCAGAGGCGCGTGGATCTGAGCGTTAAGCTGGTGAACGTATCGCTCCAGGCTGAATCGCCGGAGAAAAACCTGGCCCTCCTTGCCGAGGCCGAGACCACGGCGCTGTCGCTTAACGATCCGGCCCGCGTGGCCCGCACCCAGCTTTGGATCGGGCGGGCGCATTACCTGGCGGGGCGCTCGCGAGAGGCGATTGGTTACTTCCAAAAGGTGCTCGCCGTAGCCCCCAAACTCGGTGATCCGGAACTCCTGGCTCTGCCCGGAGCCGTGATCGGCCGGGTCCTTTTCATGCAGGGCCAGTTTACGAAGTCTGTGCAGCTTCTGAACCAGGCCGCGCCGCTGCTGGAGGCGGCGAAAAACCGGCATGAGGCGCTCTTCGCTTATATTTATCGGGCGGGGGCGCGCACCTGTCTGGGAGACTACGAAGCCGGCTTGGCCGAGTTGAACGGCGTGCTTAAGGTCGCTCAAGCCAGTCGCAACCAGAATGCCGAGACGATGGCGCATACCGCCCTGGCGATGATCCGGCTGATTGCCGGGAGGTATGTCGAGGCGATCGAGGACGCCCATCAGGCTCTGGCGGTCGCCGAGAAGAGCGGCGACGCCATGTTCCGATATTCGAGCAATTCTTTCATGGCTTGGGGCCTCACGGGGATGGGGGACTACGAGGGGGCGCTCCGGCATTGGGCTGCGGCCCATGAGGCCGCCAAGCCTCTGGGGGGCCGTCTTTTGCTTGGAGAGTGGCTGGCGGGAATCGAGAGCGAGACCCTGCTGGAATCGGGCAACCTGGACTCGGCGCTGAAGAGAGGAGAGGAGGCCCTGGCGATCGCCAAAGCGGCTGGAAGCGTAATCGCCGAGGCCCTGGCGGAGCGCGCCATCGGTCGCGTCCTGGCGGCGAGCCCGCCTCCACGCTGTGACGAGGCCGATGCCCATCTGGCCAAAGGCGCGTCGCTCATGGAAGGGATTGGGGCAAAATTCGAGTTGGCGCGCACCTCTCTCGCTCAAGGCCGGGCGCGAATTGCCCGCGGAGACCACAGCGGCGCCGTGGAGTTGCTCCAGCGCGCCGCCGCGCTTTCGAGCGAATGCGGCCTTAAACGCGAGGAAGCAGTGGCACGCGGTCTGCTGGCAGAGATCGGGACGGCGTAGATCGTTCAGGACTTACTCGGGCTGAATCCCCAGGAATCGAAGGCTTGGGGAAAGTGCGCGGAAAGCGGCCTCTGCTAGACGGTTGTGCCCTTTGACAGACGGATGCCAGGCGTCTACTGGATGAACCAATTCAACTGAGCTGAGATCTACTGTCGCCAGTGCGTCGGAATACTCGAGGTGAACGTTCGGATAGCTCCCAAGCTCTTGATTCAGATTATCCACAAGATCCCGAAGCTCGGCGTTCATCATCAGCGCGAGGCGGATCATGTTGTTTTGATACTCCGGCCGCATCGAAACGAATATCCGGTATCCCGTTTCGAAATGGGGATAAAGTTCGGGGTCTTTTTCTTTCAGCAATCCCGCCGCTCGCCGGGCTTTAAAAAACGCCTCAAAATTAACCACGCCGAAGACCACTATCACCGTTTTATGCTTTTCTTTTTTGGCCCGATCAACGAGCCGCTCCAATTGACGGGCGTAGTATTTTCTGAAGCGCCAGAGCCTTCTTAGCAAAGACATATCGGGGTTTTTGCGTCCCTCCGCATCGAGGGGTGCGGCCCAATTGATATTGTTATGACCCATCCAAATCAGCGTCAAATCTGGAAATCTCTCATCCTCGAGAATCTGGTCCACCTGCTTTGAGAAATGGCTGGTTTTTGAAAGCATTTGAAAGAAAGTATCACCTCCCGAGTCCACATTGGCGCCGGCGCCTGAGTATTCGGTGGCAGCTAGGGGAGTGAATTTCTCAAGCCGCTCGTAAATGCTGTAGATGCTGTCAGGGGAATTGTCCGTGTCTAAGAACCAGTTCCGCTGATGCCGTGTTCTCACTCTCCAAAACATGCTTGGAATAGAGGAGACGTACGCGTCTTTGACCAGGCTGTCCCCAATCATGGCGACTTGGGGCAGTCGCCGGATCAATTGATCTTCGGTGAGATCGCCCCGTTGGTATTCGAGGTAGTCCTTATAAAACGCCGACGATGTTTGTGAAATTCTCTCCAGATAGTCCGGGGTGACAGCGCTCCTGGATGTCGTGAAGAGCCGATCGACTACGAAAACAAGATCGATAAGAAGAGAGGTAGCCCTCTCCCCGAGGCTCGCGATCAGGCCGAGGGGTCCTGCGGAGTTCTCGAACTCCGGAAGATATAAGCTGATCAATTTCCGATCGAAGTAAGCGAGGTCGGCCTCCATGGGAGTTCCAAAGCGGCTCGGTTCCCGAATGACTTTAAATTCTACTTTGATGAGGCCTGCGGCAGACGCCTGCCCATAGACGGTATGCGAGAAATCATATGCTTCGCTGGCGCGAGCGTCAGGGCCGATCTTTTGGAATCCGCGAACCAGATCGATTCTGTTGCCCTCTATTGTCAAGTCGCGGTCTAAATATACTTTGTCCGGGGAGAGGAATGTTCCCTCGCCGGGATTTCTTTCCCACGCTTTCAGCGGGATTTCAAATGTTCCCTCTTCGATGGCAAAAAAGGGAATATAGATTTTGTATGAGCGATCGGGCATTGGGGTTATTGGGACGCGCTCAGGGATGCCTCCTTCCTGTTCCACGCTCAGGGAGGTCATCTCAATCCAGTAGGTATATTTTCCCGAGGCTCCTGTTGGATCAGGTTCCGCTGCCGGGCGTACATGAGCTGGAAGGGTTAGAAAAAGAGAGAGAATGACAACCGCGGAGAGTAACCTCAAACTGGCTGCAAATCGAGCGCGGAGCATCGTAGATTTAAAGATACATGATTCTACAGGGGGTTGGCAAATGCAGTTCTTAGGCCGGTCAGAACGTAAATCCCAGGGTGATAGAAACAAAGTTTTTGAAGACGGAGTATTAGTCTTGTCCGGGGGTGAGGCTAAAAACGGTAGGTCAAATGCAGGGAAACGAAATTGTGAAAGATCTCGTACTTATCCCGGCCTGGGGCTACCGTGTTGGCTGAGTTGCCGGCTTCCAGCACGTCATTGAGCACGCTGCGCTTCATGTAGAAAACCGCCATATATGCCAGGTCGACTCCGACGCTTCCCCAGCGGTAGCCAAGCCCGGCGTTGAGCGTGAGAAGGTCCGCGCCGGGAATGGAGGGGCTCAGAGTCCTGGCCGGGATCGGGGTCTCATCAACCGTGACGCCCGCTCTGAGCTCCAGGTTCTCCGTGGCGCGGTACGAGGCGCCGAGTCTCAGTATGCTGGCGTCTTTCCACAGCGACTGAATGAAGAGGCCTCCAAGACCGCCGCCCAGCAGGGCCGGAGTGAAGCGCGCTTTGAGGTGGCGGAACTCGCTCCAATGAGTGTAGTCGTAGACGAATTCCGCCGCCCAATCCGGCGTGATCTGCCAGTTCAGCCCCATGCTGATGACCGGCGGCAGCGGTATTTGTGTTCCTTTGGATCGCGCCGTTGAGATTGCTCCCGTGGCGTCGGCGACCTTGGCAAGAGCGGTGTCGAAGTTCAGATCGACCCGGCTGCGGTAGGTGAGGCCGAGCTTGATTCTCTCCACAGGCTTGTAGAGCAACCCGACGTTGTAGCCATACCCGTTATCCGTGTCCGTAAGACGGACTTTGCCCTCCGCCCCTCCGCCTAAGAACAAGGACCGGGCAAAGAGAGCAGAAGAGTGGACAAAGCTGAGGCCTCCGCCAACAGAGAGCGAGGGATTCATGCGCCAGGAGATAGCCGGGGTGAGATACATCGTTCGCAGCTCCGAGCGAACCGCGCCGAAGCGCGTAAAGCTGTTCTCATCATAACTCGCCGCCAGGCCGTAAGGGGCGTAGAGACCGATCCCTGCGGTAAGATCCGTTGCCGGCAGGTGGTAGTTGGCGAAGAACGTAGGGATAAAATTATCGTCATGGCGATTGACCGACGTCCGCCCGCTATTGCCGATACTGCTTACTACGTGGATGTAGTTTACTCCCGCGAGGATGCGGTTCCCCTCGATCTCGGTCAGCGCTGCCGGGTTCACGTAGACTGCCGACGGATCGGCAACCCCGGCAGTCACCGCGTTGGCCAGGCCTACCGCGCGAGCGCTCTGGTGGGGAATCGCGTACCCGCCTCCGGAGGCCTCTTGGAGGAGCAGGGAGAGACACAGGAGCGGCGCGCCTGCTAGTAGAGGGAGCCTGGCCATTAGGGGTGGCCCCTTTCTTAGTCGAAAGCCGGATTGACTACAACAGAAAAATTCTGTATACGGATAGCAACTCCTGCTAACTAGTGCTAAAAGGAATACCTTATGGCTCCGCCCCTACTAACCACGGAACAAGTAGCCCGGTATCTCAAAGTCGACAAATTCACCGTATACCGTCTGGTTTCCCAAAAGAAAATCCCCGCCTTCCGTGTCGGCAATCAATGGCGCTTTAAGCAGGAGATGATCGAAGCCTGGCTGCTGAAGAACCTGAATGTCAAAAGAAAAAGTCACACTGAGATGCAATCAGGGAGATATGGATGAAAGACCCCATCTACCAGGATAGGATCGAGAAAAAATTTCAGGTGGGGATAAGCGATGACGGGGTCGCGGGCTTATGGCGCGATCTGAGTTCCTTCTTACCCCGCTATGGGCTGACTCCGATCCCTAAAATCACCTCTGTTAGCAGCGTCTATTTCGACAACAAGGACTATGATTTATTGCGTTATATCCTCTTAATAGAGCGACGCTGGATCCTTGTCCGGCTAAGGACCTATGAGGATTACGGTCGTTCCCCGGAACCAATATCAGAGTATTGGATGGAGGTAAAAACCAAAGAAGCGGACCGGAGGAAAAAGAGAAGATTCCGTTTGAGCCGGGAGACACTTCCAGGGTTCCTTGAAGGTAAAGACGTAGAAGAACAGGTATTAGCTTATAACGACAACGGCGCCGATCCCCATTTGGTTCGTCGCCAATTTCACGAGGCTCGAGAGACGGTTCTTACGTTGGGACTGAAACCGATCCTGCTCGTCACGTATAAAAGAGTGGCTTTCCAGAACGACGTCGAGCGACTTACCCTCGAATGGGATGTCCGGTACTATCACGTAGGCACTGATGTCTATTTTTATGATTCGTTCAAGTACCCTGTTGAAGAGCCAGCAGGTAAAGCGGACAAGATCATTCTGGAGTTGAAGTATTTACAGGGCAGTCTTCCAGCTTGGTTTAGTGGCTTGCAGCGCAGGTACCCCATTTGGGAAAGGGATTATTTGAAGCCTCTTGAGGGAATGGGATTTTTGTTCCAGGGTCCGCTCAAACATCATAAAGAAGCAAATTCTTTTCTCCAGATGAAAGGCGCTTACATGGGCGAGACTGAACCGCTTGGATAATATTACTCAGCAAAAGGGGATCTCAACGGAGAGCCATAAGCGGACCATAGCGGTCGTCGCCCTGGGCCTCTGGAGCGCGTCGCTAACGATAGGCGCATTGCGGGTTATTCTGCCCGTCTATTTTGCCTCGGTCGGCGTCTCTATATCCAAAATCGCCTTTCTCTTTTTCTTCGATGCCTTGGCTCAGACTCTCGCCCCTGTAGTGATAGGGTTGACGATTAACCGCTTGGGATATAGACGCTCCCTGCTGGGCGGCCTCGGCCTTCATAGCCTGATTTCCTTCATGTATATTTTCGACCCCGCTTTCGTCCTGATCTATCTGGAGAGGTTCGTCCGCGGGCTCATTACCATGCCCCTCCTCAGCGAGGTCTATGTCAAGCATTTTTCTCCCAAGGAGAGTCAACCGCACCATATTAATATGATGCTCGGCTTTCGGGACGTCGCAAAGGGGATAGGCATGTTTGTCGGCGGCGCGCTCATAGCCTTTTTCCCCTTCAGGTACTCCATCGCAGTTTTCGGTTTGCTCACCACTGTGGCCGCCGTAACAGCCCTGCTTTATCTGCCGGACCTCCGGGAGCAGGCGCGGACGCCGCTGCTCAAAATCTGGGGAGCCGTTGACCCCAAAATCAAGACACTGGGGCTCTCACGAGGCTTTCTCCAGGGCGCGGAAGACGGCTGGGCAAGCGCCATTCTGCCGGTTTATCTGACGGTGGTATTCGGGCTCTCGCCGACGCTTGTAGGGGCTGTTATGATGGCCGGGCTTATTTTTTACGGGGCTAACGTCGGCTTCTTGTCCAGGTGGCTTATTACCGGGTGGGATTCCCGTAAGGCTCTGATCATCAGCGCTTTACTGCTATTGCCGGTGTGCCTTAGCTTGTCCTTGCCCATGTCCGTTTACCTGTTCTTGCTTTTGATCTGTTTGTATCAGCTTCTCAATGGCGCTTGCGCGGTTTATCAGAATCATCTGAAATTGGAGTTCGCCACGAAGGAGAACACGTCTATCGACCTTGCCGCCTTCAAGACTCTCTCCAACGTATTCAAGCCTGTCGCGGTTTTTGTTGCGGGGGTCCTGGCCGACACGATGGGATTTAGTTGGGCCTTTTATTTCTCTTCTCTCCTGATTCTTTTTTGCGCTTTGACATGTCTTGCTCTTCCGCAGGCAGGAGCGCAGGCGGCCGCTGTGGCGGGGCGGTCTTACGGCGGCGAGCTTGTAACCGTAAAGAAATGAGTTTGAAGCCGAATATCACGCTGCGGATTAAAAGCGGAGGTCAGTCTTATGCGTCGTTATAAGCGACTATCTACCTTTGCTCCTCTGGCTCTATGGCTCCTCCTTGTCCCGGCTCCTGTAGAACCTGTCGCTGCGGAGGAGAAGCTTCTCGTCTTTGGAAGGGTATATCATGACCCAGTTAGAACGATAAGAGATCGCCAGGAATTTGTTGACTATATAGCTAGGAAACTGGCCCCTGTTGGTATTACCGGAGGGAGAATAGTCGTAGTAGATAAAATGCACCTGCTTGCTCGAGCCGTCACAGAGGACAAAGTGGATTACTTTCATGACAGCGTCGTCCCGACGATTGTGCTCTCGAAGTGGTCAGGCTCTGTCCCCATATTAAGGCAGTGGAAGTATGGGGAGGCGGAATATTATGGCGTCATTCTGGTCAAGAAGGATAGTGGTATCGATACTCTCAGTGGTTTGAGGGGTAAAGTCATTGCGTTTGACGAGCCTCATTCGACCTCCGCCCACATTCTTCCTCGAATGCTCTTAGCCGAGAACAAAATAAAGCTCGTTCAGATGACCTCCTCTGCAGCAGCTCAGCCCGATAAGGTAGGCTATCTTTATGGCAGTGATGGCAGCTCCCCTAATCTTCTGATCACCGGTCGAGTGGATGCTGCTGCGACGTCCTACAGGGAATTCGAAGAGTTGAGGCCTCAGGTTCGAGAAACGCTCAAGGTTATCGGCAGGACAAAATCGGTTGCAAGACAGATCATATCGGTGCGTAAGAATCTAAATTCAAAGATAGCCAAAGCCCTGAGGCAAGTTTTGCTCAATATGCATAAAGATCCGGAAGGTCGAGAAGCGCTGAAAAAACAGCAGAGGACGACCAAAATCGACGAAATTTCTCCAAAATCGCTGGAAGAGCTGAAATCTATGCAAAGTTTTGTTTTTTCCACCTTGGGGAAAGAGGTAGATTCGTGGTAACAACCTGACATGAATCTGAGGGTTAGACTCAGCCTTAAGCTAAAGGTCTTTGTCTCCGTTGGACTTTTCTATCTCGCCGCCGTAGGAACCCTCACCTATCTGACTATCCGCTCCCAGAGAGGCCTGCTCTTGGAGCAAATGGCCGAACGGGCTAAAACTGGCATCAGCCTGATGGAGCTAAGTGTTGCTGGCCCTCTCTATAGGCTGGATGTATTCCAGCTTGAAACGATTGCCCGGGAGGCAAAGGCCCTACCGAATGTCGATTATGCCTATATCTATGATAATAAAGGCAGGATTGTGGGAGACTTCCACGACGATCGACGACAGCTTTTTTTAATCCCTACCGATGAGCTAAGCCGGGGAATCCTAAGGTCTGGCGAGACTCTCGTTAATACGGACTACAAAAAAGGGAGCTTAGATATTTCCAAGCCGGTGATTTTGGGTCATGAGAAGCTGGGACAGATCCGGCTAGGGTTCGACCTTAATCCGATGTTCAATGAGATGAGGCAGGTTACCGTCAAAGCCCTACTGATTTCGGCGGGGATATTTCTGCTCGGATTGCTGGTCATCTTCGGCATCGCATCGAAGATGACAAGTCCCATAGAGCAACTGACTTTGGCGGCAAAGCACATCGAGCAGGGCGATCTTCAGTATCGGGTTAGCGTCAAAAGGAGCGATGAGATCGGAGACCTGGCCGCGGCCTTTGATCAGATGGTCGAGCGGCTCATGCATAGGGAAAGGGAGCTCAAGCAATCCCAAAACATTATCCGCCGGGCCGACCGACTCTCTTCCCTGGGCATGCTGACTGCGGGGCTGGCGCATGAGATCCGCAACCCGCTGGTGGCGATTCGTACCTTCACTCAGCTCCTGCCCGAGCGCTATCAGGAGGCGGAGTTTCGCAACAGCTTTCAGGCCCTGGCGCTGAAGGAGGTAGACCGCATCTGCGGCTTGATCAACGACCTGCTCAGCTTCGCGCGGCCTTCGACGCCGAACGTCTCGGAGGAAGACGCCAACGAGATCGTCGACAGCATCGTGCGCATCCTGGATACCGAGGCGAAGGAGAGAGAAGTTTCGATGTACCGGCACCTCGCTCTGGATCTGCCGAAGATTTTTATTGACAAGGAACAGATAAAACAGGTATCCATGAACGTCATCCTGAATGCGCTGCAATCGATTGAGGGACGGGGGGTCGTTGAGGTGTCGACGCGGCTCTTCAGCAAGAACGGGACCGAACAATACGTTCAGATTGAGATCCGTGATTCCGGTGCGGGTATTCCTGAAAAGGATATAGAGGACATCTTCAACCCCTTCTTCACCACCAAAAAGGACGGGAGCGGGCTCGGGCTCTCCATCTCCCATCAGATCGTGCAAGAGCATGGGGGATATATCGTCGTGGAAAGTCAGGTTGGCAAGGGGACAACCTTTCTCATCAATTTACCGGTAAGACAGCCAGGTCAGCGGGCGGCGAAGGGTCGCCCTCAAGTCGATGAAGAGGATTCTGGTCGTTGACGAGTCCCGGGCAGTGCGAGAGACGCTCGGCCTGCTGCTAGGGCGTGATTTTGCCGTCGTCCAGCGCCCGCCTCTCCCCGGCAATGATCTGTCTCTCTCCGACGAGCAGGCGGATCTCGTGGTCCTGGGGGTTCCGCAGGGACTGGCGGAGAACAGGGCCGCGGTGGGCAAGATCGCCGCGCGCCTCTCCTGCCCTGCTCTCTTGCTCGTGGACTCGAAGGCGTCGGCGGGCACCTGGAAGGAGTTGGGCGAGAGAGTCGAGTGCCTGGTCAAGCCTTTCAACCCGTACGGGTTAAGAGAGAAGATAGACCGCCTTCTGGCCCTCTCTGCGGTAACCTTATCTCCATCCGTCTCGGCGGCCCCGGGAAGGGGCCCCGTGCGCCGGTATCTGGATTTTCCTTACGTCTCGGCGGCGACTTCGGCCCTGGCCAGGAAATACGCCCTCACGACCCTGCCGGTCCTTCTTACGGGGGAGGTAGGGTGCGGCCAAGAACAGATAGCCCGGGCCATTCACTCCGCGAACGCCAAGGCGGGGCCGTGGATCTCTGCCTACGCCCCCGGGGTTGACCGAGGCTATCTCCTCAAGCAGATGGACCGCCTGCTTCATGGCGAGGCCGGCGCCGCTCGGAGGCTCACCCTTTTTCTCAGCAACCTGGAGGCGCTGGATCCCGCCGCCCAGGCTTCCCTGTTGGGTTTTTTGGAAGAGGAGGAAGAAAAAGGGAATCAGATCTGGCTGTTGTCGAGCTCGCAGGACGACCTGCTGGAGAAGGTTTACCGGCGAGAGTTCTCGAGTCCCCTCTATTATCGCCTGGCGACGCTTACGCTCCACCTGCCGCCGCTCAGGGACAGGCTCGAGGATGTGCCTGCCCTTGCCGGCGCGCTGGCCCGGGAATACGGCGAGCGGTTGAATTTGGAAAAGGTCGATGTTTCTCCTGACGCTGTGGAGCGGCTCTGCAACTACCTTTGGTTCGGAAACCTGAGCGAGCTCGAGACCGTGATCGCCAGGACTCTGGCGGTTCAAAGAAAAGCGACGATCGAGGCTTCGGATCTGATCCTGGGTACGGGGGACGAAGCCGTTATTGTTCCTGCCGTTCTTCCCCCGAGGCCGGCCGCCGAGGAGAGACCGCTCGCGGAGCAGAAACCCGCCGTTCCGGAGAAGGCGGAAAAGCAGCCTCCGGCGGTTTCCAATCCCGCAGGAAATGGCTACTCGCCCGTTTCGCGGGCCGCCAACGGCGACTCCCCGAACATCAGGGTTCTCATCAACGAGCTTGCCCACGAGTTGAAAAATCCGATGGTGACGATCAAGACTTTTGCGCAGCTCCTGGGCGACCGTTTCGACGACGCGGCCTTTCGCGTTCGTTTCCAGGAAACGGTGGGCAGCGACATCGAGCGCATGGACGACTTGCTGGAGG
>JACPDC010000006.1 GCA_016184235.1 Deltaproteobacteria bacterium
AACCCTGATTCCATCAGTCCCTCTTTGTAGTCGAGCTCGGTGCCGGTCAGGTAGAGAAGGCTCTTCATATCCACCAGCACCTTCGCCCCCTCCTTCTCAAAGATCCGATCCCCGGCCTTCTCCATGTCGAAATCCACCTTGTACTGCAGACCCGAGCAGCCCCCGCCCACGACCTTAAGGCGCAATCCCTGCCCGTCCCGGTTTTCGGCCGCGAGGATCTCCTTGATCCTCTTGGCGGCCCGATCGGTAATGCTGACTGCTGCCATAATAACCTACCTCCCGTGCAGGCCGGGCTAGGAAATCCTGCCCTGCGCCTTGATCTCGCCCTGCTCCCCCTTGCGCAACTCTGCCTTGACTCCCGAGTAGAGCGGGGAGAGAGCGCGCAGGCGGGTTACCTCCTCGACAACCCGTCGGATCGCGTAATCCACTTCTTCTTCGGTGTTGAAGCGTCCCAGACCGAAACGGATCGAGGTGTGGGCCAGCGCTTCCGGAATTCCCAGGGCGAGAAGAACATAGGAGGGCTCCAGCGCGGCAGACGTACAGGCGGAGCCCGAGGAGACCGCGATCTCTTTGAGTGCCATCATCAGCGATTCCCCCTCCACATGGGCGAAGCTGACGTTGAGATTTCCCGGAAGGCGCTGCGTCGGGTGGCCGTTGACATAGACTTCGTCCAGTTGCCCGAAGATCCCATCCTTGAGCCTCGCGCGCAGCTGCGTCAAGCGCGCCGCCTCCCGCGCCAGCTCGTGCATAGCGATCTGGCAAGCCTTGCCCAATCCCACGATACCCGGGACATTGAGCGTGCCGGAGCGCATGCCCCTTTCATGGCCGCCCCCGTCGATAATCGGGCTCAAACGAACCTTCGGTCTCTTGGAGCGAACGTATAAAGCGCCGACCCCTTTGGGGCCGTAAATTTTGTGCCCCGACAAAGATAGCAGATCGATGCCCATCTCCTCCACGCTCATGGGAATCTTGCCGACCCCTTGAGTCGCGTCACAGTGGTAGAGGATGCCCTTCTCCTTGGCCAGTTGTCCGATCTCGCGGATCGGCTGGATGGTTCCAATCTCGTTATTGGCCGCCATCACCGAGATGAGAACGGTCTTGTCGGTAACGGCCTCGCGGAGTTGATCCAAACGAACGATACCGTAACGGTCCACCCCCAGGTAGGTGACCCTGTATCCCCGCCGCTCCAGGGCCTTGCAGCTATCCAAGACCGCCCGGTGCTCGGTGGCGCAGGTGACGATATGATCGCCCTTGTCCCGGTAGGACTCCGCTACGCCTTTGATCGCCAGGTTGTCGGACTCCGTGGCGCCGCTGGTAAAGACAATCTCCCTGGGCGATGCGGCTTGAATAATCTGCGCAACCTGTTCGCGCGCCTCGTCCACCGCCGCCTCCGCCTCCCAGCCAAAGGCATGGCTGCGGCTGGCCGCGTTGCCGAACTTTTCGCCGAAGTAGGGCAGCATGGCCTCGAGCACTCGCGGGTCGACGGGAGTGGTGGCGTGGTTATCCAGATAAACCGGGATCTTCATTTTCTCGGGCTTCCTGAGGGCTTGTATATCATCTCGGCGGCTCTTCCCCCTTAACTGACCAGGCAGATAGTTGGAATCGCGATCAAACCAGACCAAAATAGTCTGGTTTGAAATTAATCAAAATATGGTGCTCTGTCAAGGGCATAGAGCCTAGCATAAGTGAATATAATAAAACGATGTTTTTATATATGGCTATCAGGCAGTATTTTCCCAAGAAACTGCCCGGTATGAGACCGTCCGGCCAAAGAGACCTCCTCCGGCGTTCCCCGGGCGACGACCTCACCACCCAGCTCGCCCCCCTCGGGCCCCAGATCCACGATATAGTCGGCCGATTTTATGACCTCCAGGTTGTGCTCGATAATCACGACCGTGTTGCCCACATCTATTAGACGCTCGAGCACCTCCAAAAGTTTCCTGATGTCATCAAAGTGGAGCCCGGTGGTCGGCTCATCCAGGATGTAGAGAGACCGGCCGCTCGATCTCTTGCTCAGCTCGCGCGCCAGCTTGATGCGTTGGGCCTCGCCGCCCGAAAGAGTCGGCGCCGCCTGCCCCAGACGAAGATAACCGAGACCCACATCTTTGAGAGTCTCAAGCTTGTCGTGAATGGCGGGAATATTTCCCATAACCTCGAGCGCCTGAACCGCGGCCAGAGCCAAAATATCGGCGATGCTTCGCCCCTTGTAGCGCACCTCCAGGGTCTCACGGCTGTAGCGCTGACCGGCGCAAACCTCGCAGGTCACAAAGACATCCGGGAGAAAATGCATCTCGATCCTGATCACGCCGTCCCCTTCGCAGGCCTCGCAGCGCCCCCCTTTGAGGTTGAACGAGAACCTGCCTGGCCGGTATCCTCGCACCCGCGCCTCGGGAAGCTGAGCGAAGAGCTCGCGGACATGGCTGAATAATCCGGTGTAGGTGGCGGGATTGGAGCGCGGCGTGCGCCCGATAGGGCTCTGATCGATGATGATCACCCTTTGAAAATTTTCCCAGCCCAGGATCTTGTCGAACGACTCATTCCTCTCACCGCCGGCGCCGCTCAGACGCCGGGCCACGGCGCGGCACAGCGTGTCGACTACGAGACTGCTCTTGCCCGAGCCCGACACGCCGGTGACGCAGGTCATGACGCCGACAGGGAACTCCACGGTGATGCCCTTCAAGTTATTGTGCCTGGCTCCCGTTAAAACCAGCGCCCCACCACCGCCCTTGCGCCGCCCGGCAGGGAGGGGAATCTTTGCGCGTCCGGCCAGGTACTGGCCGGTGAGCGAGCGCTCCTCGCGCATCACGTCCTGGGGCCGGCCCTCGGCCACCACCGCGCCGCCGTGGACCCCGGCCCCCGGTCCCATGTCGATGACATGGTCCGCCGCCAGGATCGTATCGCGATCATGTTCGACAATCACGACCGTGTTTCCCTGGTCTCTCAGCTGTTGCAGGATAGCCAGGAGCCGGGCGTTATCCCTCGCGTGGAGTCCGATGCTGGGCTCATCCAAAATGTAAAGGACGCCGACCAGACCGGCGCCGATCTGCGTCGCCAGGCGAATCCTCTGCGCCTCCCCTCCGGAGAGGGTCGCCGAGGCGCGCCCCAAGGTCAAGTAGTCGAGGCCGACCTGGACCAGGAAGCTCAAGCGGCTTCGGAGCTCTTTGAGAATTTTCCCGGCGACGGCCTCCTCGCGCGCGCGGAACTGAAGGCCGCTCATGAATCGGAGCGTCTCTCCGATGGACAAGGCGGTCACCTCGGCAATGTTCTTGCCGCCGATCTTCACATGGAGACTCCCTTTTCTCAGGCGCATGCCGCGGCACTGCCTGCAGGGGCGTAGGCGCAAGAGCTCGGCGGCGTCCTCGGCCGAAAGGCCTCCCAGGGTCTCGACGCCCAATCCGGCGCATGCCGGGCAGGCCCCGTGCGGGCTGTTGAAGGAAAAAAGCCGGGGCGTCAATTCAGGATAGGAGACGCCGCAGCGGACGCAGGCCTGCTTTTGGCTGAAGAGCATGGGCTCGTTCTTGCCCCGCTCGCCGGCGGAA
>JACPDC010000007.1 GCA_016184235.1 Deltaproteobacteria bacterium
GCGCGCGGGCAAAGGAGCGCGCCACGGCCACCCGGTCCTGATTGACCGCCGCGGTATCCGTTCCCAGGAGCCGCGCCATCTCTCCCGGGTGCGGCGTAAGGACCGGCGGGGTCTTGGCGCCGCGGAGCCGCTCCAGCTCGCTCGCCAGGACGCTGAGCCCGTCGGCGTCGATCACCCATGGAACGTCGAGGTTCTTGAGCAGCCATCTGAGGGCGCTGCGCGTCGGGTCCCCGACTCCGATCCCCGGTCCGAAAAGAAGAGCGCTTTTTTTGTCGAGCACGCGACGCCACTCCTGATCCCCGAGCGGCTCCATCTCTTCCCCGGCGCTCTCTCTCAGAGGCTCGGTCATGACCTCGACCAAGGAGCTGGCGAAGATATCGTTCAGAGAGCGCGGCCCGGCCAAAGTGACAAGCCCGGAGCCGACTCGCATGGCCGCCCTGCAGGCCAGGATCGCAGCCCCGGTCTTTCCGCGCGATCCGGCCATGACCAGAAGATGGCCGTAGGTTCCCTTATGGGTGTCCGGCTCTCTCGAGGGAACGAGCCATCCGATATCTTCTCTCTCCAGGAGCTCCGTGCGCGGCCGCACCTCATCGATCGCCCGCGGATCGATGCCGATATCCGCGACCGCCAATTCGCCCACATAGGACACGCCGGGATGAACAACCTGGCCCAACTTGGGAAAGCCGAAGGTAACCGTCATCTCCGCCTTGACCGCGACGCCGAGCGGCCTTCCCTTATCGGCGTCCAACCCGGACGGGAGATCCACCGCTACGATGGGAAGTCCCGCGGCATTCATGATCGTAATGGCCTCGGCGTAAAGACCGCGCACCTCCTCTTTGAGGCCGGTCCCGAGAACGGCGTCGACCAGGAGCTTTTTCCCCTGGATCCTGTCGCTGAGAAGCGACAGGGAGTCGCTTCCCACTTCGAAGAGCTTCCCTCGCGCCTTGAGATAAGCCCGCAGGTTCGCCGCCGCATCGTGGGACAACACCTCCTTCCGGGATAAAAGAACGACCTCACACGGGATCCGTTTTTTTTTAAGCCGGCGCGCCACCACCAGCCCATCACCGCCGTTGTTCCCCTTGCCGGCGACGACGAGCACTCCGCCTCCGGCGATCCGGCCGAAACGCTCCAGCAACGCGCTAACGACGCCCTCTCCCGCTCGTTCCATCAAGGTCAGGCTCGGAACCCCGTATCTCTGGATCGTCAGCCGATCCAGCTCGCGCATCTCATCCGCAGTAACAACAAACATGAGTTCCAAACGTTTGAACCGTTCGATTCGTTCAAATCGTTTGACTACTCGAACGGCTCAAACAGCTCGAACGACTCGAACGCGTTATTCCCTCGCTTTTTTTAAGAGGGTTTTCATTTCTCGGACCGCCTGCTCCATCCCGACCATAATAGCCCGGGCCACTATGCTGTGGCCGATATTGAGCTCGACCATTTCAGGTATCCGCGCGACGGGAAGGACATTGGCGTAATTCAACCCGTGGCCGCCGTGCACCTCCAGACCCAGACGGCGCGCAAAGGAGGCCGCGGCGGCGACCTGCTCCAGCTCGACGGCCCGATCCCCGGCAGCGTTGCAATAACGTCCGGTATGGAGCTCGACGCCGTGCGCCCCGACCTCACGGCCCGCCGTGACCTGCTCCTCCTCCGGATCGATAAAGAGGCTGACCCGAATGCCTCGCCCCTGGAGTCGCTGCACGGCGTCCCGGATCTTATCCTTGTGCACGCTCACATCGAGCCCGCCTTCCGTCGTCAGCTCCTCGCGGCGCTCCGGCACGAAACAGGCGTCGTCAGGACGAAGCCTTTCGGCCAAGCGGACCATCTCGGGAGTCACCGCCATCTCCAAATTGACCTTGGTACTAGCCCTCTCACGCAAAAGCTCCACATCCCGCTCTTGAATATGCCTCCGGTCCTCCCGCAGATGGACGGTGATCCCGTCCGCCCCGCCCTTCTCGGCGAGCAGCGCCGCCTCCACCGGATCCGGAACATCTATCCTCCTCGCTTGCCGCACAGTAGCGACATGATCGACATTGACGCCCAAACGGATCATAGTTCAGTTATTGGTTATTAGTTACTGGTTATTAATAAAAAAAACAACGAACACCTTCCCGCTTGCGACGAGTCACTAATAACTAATAACGAGTAACTATTAGCCCAGTTCTTTGCGGAGTTCCTCCGCGATTTCCTGGGCCATCTGCCGGATCCTTGCCTCGTCTTCCCCTTCCAGCATCACCCGCGCCAGCAGCTCGGTCCCGGAGTAACGCACCAGGATTCTGCCGCGCTCGCCCAGCTCTTTTTCGACCGCGGCTATCTTCTGACGGAGCCGCGGCAGGCGGGAAAGTTCCTTTTTCTCCCGGACTCCCACATTGACGAGAATCTGCGGCAGCCTTTTCATCGCTCCCCTCAACTCGCTAAGCCGGCGCCCCTTCTCGACCATGATCGCGAGAAGCTGCAGACAGGTGAGGGCGCCGTCTCCGGTCGTATTGTGGTCCAGAAAGATGACGTGACCTGACTGCTCTCCGCCCAGATTGTATCCCCCCTCCAGCATCTCTTCGACCACGTAACGGTCTCCCACGTCGGTGCGCACCACCTTGATACCGGCGCCCTGAAGGGCGAGGTCCAGGCCTACGTTACTCATCACCGTGGCCACCACCGTATTACCCTTGAGAATTCCCTTTTCCCGCATCTCCCGCGCGGCTATGGCAAGGACATCGTCTCCGTCCAGAACTTCGCCGGCGTCATCGACGAAGATGGCGCGATCCCCGTCCCCGTCCAAGGACACGCCGAGGTCCGCGTGGCGCTCCAGCACGGCCCGACGGGCCGCCTCGGGGTGAAGCGCGCCGCAATCCCGGTTGATGTTCTCCCCGTCAGGATGAACCCCGATGGAGATCACCTCCGCGCCCAATTCGGACAGCACCTCGGGGGCCACCCGGTAAGCCGCGCCGTGACCGCAGTCGACCACGATCCTCAGCCCCTCGAGACTGAGCTGGCGCGGGAAGCTGTTCTTAAGAAAAACGATGTATCGTCCCACGGCGTCGGCGACGCGAAAGGCCTTGCCGATCTGCGCGGCCGTAGGCCTGTGAAGGTCGGCCTCGCCGTTAAAAATCATCTCCTCCATGCGCGCCTCGACCTCGTCCGGCAGCTTGAAGCCGTCCGCGGAAAAAAACTTGATCCCGTTGTCCTGGAAGGGATTGTGCGAGGCCGATATCACCACCCCGGCGTCCGCTCTCATGCTCCGCGTCAAGAAGGCCACGCCCGGGGTCGGGAGCGGACCGACCAGCAGGACATCCGCGCCGCTCGAGCATATGCCGGAGGCGAGGGCCGTCTCGATCATGTAGCCCGACAGCCGCGTATCCTTACCGATGAGGACCTTGTAGCGGTGGGCGCTCGCCTTTTCAGCGACGCGAACCCCGGAGACACGCCTCTTGCTCGCCGATAGGCTTGCGGAGTGAAAAATCGGCTCGCGCAGCACGGTGGCAACCGCCCGCCCCAGCTTCAGGGCCATCTCAGAGGTCATCGGCTCCAGGTTGGCGAC
>JACPDC010000008.1 GCA_016184235.1 Deltaproteobacteria bacterium
ATCACTTTGTTCCTCCCCTTCGAAGAAAAGCGCCGGTCGAATGCGAAACCTACGCCAGCCCCAAGAGGATTCAAGATCCTTTTCGAAGACGATGATATCTTGATCATCAACAAGCACGCCGGGATAGCGGTCCACGAGGGCAAAGAGATTCTCAAACGCCATACCCTTCTGGGCATGCTGGAGGCGGCCTACCGACCCAAAGGCATCGTCCCAAGGCTGGTCCACAGGATCGACAAAGAGACCTCCGGCCTTTTGGTAGTGGGGAAAAAGCCGCAGGTTGTCGAGGATCTCGAGAAGAGATTTGAAGGAGGCGAGGTCGAAAAGGAATATCTCGCCCTGGTGGTGGGACAGCTCGCCGCCCGCGAAGGAAGCATCGACTTTCCCCTGCCGGGGCGGGAGGGCAGGCGTGTATCAGCGCTGACTCATTATAGAGTGGAAAGAGAGTACTCTCAGGCAACCCTGGTGCGTGTGCGGATGGAAACGGGACGCATGCACCAGGTGCGCCTCCACTTTGCGAAACTCGGCCATCCGATTGTTATGGACGCTAAGCACGGCAACTTCGCTTTTAACAAGCAATTCCGCAAAACTCACGGTCTCAAACGGCAATTTCTTCACGCCTCTACGATCGCGCTTGAGTATCGGGGAAAGAAAAGAAAGTGGACCGCGCCCCTGCCCGATGACCTGGCGGCCGCCCTTCGGTCTCTAGCACAAGCGGCAGGCTCTAACTCCCATCTTTAGAAAAAAAATCTTCATACCAGGAATAACTCTTAGCCAGCCCCTTTTTTAGATCCGTGGCGTGCCGCCAGCCAAGCAACTCTTGCGCCTTCCGGCAGGAAAGGTATTGGGCCTTGATCTCATGCGCGGCCTGATTCAATATGACCGGCTTTATCTGTTTCTTGCCCGAAAGAGCGATCAACTGATTGACCACGTCCAGCACCGGAGTAGGCACCCCGGTACCGAAATTAAAGGCCTGCCCCTTGACGGTCTCCTTGGACAGACTTGCCCCCAGGGTCAAGAATGCCTCGGCCGCGTCCTCCACGTAGAAATAGTCCCGGAGGTAGCTCCCGTCGCTCCGGATCACCGGACTCTCGTCGCGGATGAGATAACGGATCGTTTCGGGAACCACCCGGCTGAAATTCAGATCGCCCGGACCGTAAAAATTCCCGGAGCGCGCGATTGCCACGGGAACCCGGTAGGTATGGAAATAGCTTTGCGCGAGCAGATCCGCGCAGACCTTGGATACGTCATAGGGGTTCAAGCCGCCGAGACTGTCCTCTTCCGTGTAGGGGAGTTTCTCCTTGCTGCCGTAAACCTTGTCGCTGGATGCCAGAACCAACCCCCGCACCCGGGAATTACGCCGCGCCCCCTCCAGCACGTTCCAGGTGCCCCGGATATTGGAATCATAAGTGGAAAGGGGAAATCGTTCCGCGGTGCCGACGATCGCCTGGGCCGCCAGGTGAAAACAAAAATCGACTTCAAACTCGTTAAAGACCCGCTCGACCGAAAAGTAATCCTCCAAAGTCCCGAAGGCGACGACCACTTTGTCGGTGGTGCCGCTTAAATTCAAGAAGGATCTCGGAAGCGTATCACGGATAAAACAGATGACGTTCGCTCCCTCTTCCACCAGCCGCTTGCTCACCCAAGAGCCCAGAAAACCGTTCGCGCCGGTAACCAATACGTTGCGACCCTCCCAGTAACTTTTTGGCGCCGTCACTCCCCGCTCGGCCATTGAATCTCGATTCTCCCCTCGATGAAATGCGGCGATTGTATCACGAATAGGAAAACGGTCAAATCAGCGGCGTCAAATATCCCGCGTCAAATCGCCTGGAGGTCACCGGCAATCGCCAACTCCGGCCTGCGCGCGGGCAGCACCAGGTTAAATACGCTTCCCTGGCCGATCTCGCTCTCGACCTCAATCCTCCCCCCCAACGACTGCACCAGCTTCTTGCATAATCCGAGTCCCAGCCCCGTTCCACCGTACTGTCGCGTGGAGGAGCCGTTGAGCTGCCGGAACTCTTCGAAAATCACCTCCTGGTCCTGCTTGCTGATCCCGATCCCCGTGTCCGATACGGAAATCTCAACAAAGGCCCGTTCCTCGTCCGAGCGCGACTTCATCTCCAAGGCGATCTCGCCCTTTTCCGTAAACTTGACGGCGTTGGTTAAGAGCTGCATCAGAATCTGCTGCAGTTTCTTGGGGTCCGTCTCGATCACCTCCACCAGCGGCTCGATTTCAATCCGGAAACGGATGGGCCGTCCCTTGATGAGCCTGGTCGCCATGATCTCGAGGGAGTGCAGCATCTCCCGGATATTCACCTGCTGCACATCTACTGTCGTGCTCCCGGTTTCTACCCTGGAGAAGTCCAACAGGCTGTCCATGAGGTGGGACAACTCCTGCCCGTTGGTCACCACCCTTTCCAGCACCGCGCGGGCATCACCGCCGAAGCTGGCATCCAAGAGCACCTCACTGTATCCAAGGATGGTGCTGATCGGCGTGCGCAGCTCGTGGGAAATGTTCGCCACGAATTGCTTCTTTTGTCGATCTACCTCAATCAGCCTTTTGTTCAGAGTTTGGGACTCGTCGTACAGGATCTGGTACTGCTCCTTGGTCCTTTCCGATTCCTCGAACAGCGCGCCGTTCTGCAGCGCCAGGGCGAGCTGGTCCGCCAGGAGACAGAATAGCTTGAAATCGTCAGCGCTGTATCCTCTCCCGGATCGCTTCGTGCCCAGGGCCACGAAGCCGACAACCTCTTCCTCAAAGGTCATGGAGATCAGCAGCTCTGCCTTCAACCTCTCAAACACTTCCAACAGCTCCGCTCGGACTCCCCGGCAGGCGGGATCTGTTTCCGCCTCGTCCCTGGAGACCCCTTTCTTATTCGTCCCGAACTGACGCCCCCACAGCAGACAAAGGCTGGCAAGAACGTCCTCGTCGCTGGCGCCTTGTCTATCCACGGCCACCGCCAGCGGCCTGCCGCCGTCCCCGACACGGAACAACAGCAGCACGGCGTCGATATTCACTCGTTCCGCGATCAGCTTGACGACCTTCTCCGCGAGCGCGCGCGGCCTAGACAGGGTCTTTACCAGGGCGCCCGCCTCGGTTTGCAGCTGCATCGGGTCATATTCCTTGCGGAAGAGGTAACGATCCACGGCCGCTTCAATCCCCCGAAGCAAGGGATTGAACAGGATCACGACCAGGACAGAGAAAAACAGTGGAACGAGAGGATCTTGCCCGTATATTCCTACCAGCGGGGCGACCAGCGCGACCAACAGAACGTATACCAACAGCAACGCCCCGGTCAGCGCGCCCCGGCTGAGCCCCACCTTCAACACCAGGTCAAGGTCGAAGAGGCTATACTTGAGCAACGCGTAGGCCACCGAGAGGGGGAAAAAGACCGCAGGGATCAGCAGGAGATTATAGGGGATCTCCCATGAAAAAAAACTTGCCAGCACGGTGCCGAAGGTCGGGATAAAAAAACCCAGCAACGCGCCGAAGGAAATCACCCGCAAACGCCGGCTTTCCAGATCCGAGGCCGGCCTT
>JACPDC010000009.1 GCA_016184235.1 Deltaproteobacteria bacterium
TTGGGAGAGCCTGGACGGGCTGGTGGAGTTCCATATAAAAAACGGCACGCACGGAATCGTCCCCTGCGGGACCACCGGCGAGTCCGCCACGCTCAGCCACCAGGAGCATGACGATGTGATCAAGGCGGTGATCAAGGCCGTGAAGAAAAGAGTGCCGGTGATTGCCGGGACCGGCTCCAACTCCACGGAAGAGGCGGTCCGGCTCACCCGGGAGGCGGAGAAGTCGGGCGCCGACGGGGCGCTGCTGATCTCACCTTATTACAACCGGCCCACGCAGGAGGGGATCTACCAGCACTATAAGAAGGTTGCCGGCTCGGTGGGGATTCCGCTCATCGTCTACAACATCCCGGGCCGGACCGGCTCCAAGATCGAGCCGGAGACGCTGGCGCGCCTTTCCGAGATCAAGAACGTCGCCGGCGTAAAAGAGGCCACAGGATCCGTGGATCAGGCCATCGACGTCGTGCGGCTTTCCAAGGCAGGGTTCGGCGTCTACTCCGGGGAAGATTCGCTTACTTTTTCTCTCATGGCATTGGGAGGCAAGGGGGTAATCTCGACGGTGGCGAACATCGTTCCCAAGGAGATGGCCGAGCTGGCTCAGGCCTGCTTGAAGGGAGACTGGGAAAAGGGCAGAAAGCTCCAGCTCCGGCTCGTCCCCTTGATTCGAGCCGTCTTCATCGAGACCAATCCGATTCCGATCAAGACCGCGCTTTCTCTCATGGGCAAGTGCCGGGGCGATCTCCGTCTCCCCTTGACGCCGATGTCCGAAGGCAATCTCAAAAGGCTCAAGACGGCGATGGCCGACTTCGGCCTCCTCTGAGGATCGAATGCTGGACCTTATCGTCTGCGGCGCCGCCGGAAGGATGGGAAGCACGCTGGTGCGTCTCATCCACGAGGGCGCGGGCTTGAAGCTCGTCGGCGCCGTCGAGTGGTCCAAGAGCCCCCAGATCAACAAGGACGCGGGTGAAGTGGCCGGAGCGGGGAGAGTCGGCGTTCCGATCGTCGCCGAGTTGGCGCCGCTGCTGCGCGGTGCGGCTGTTGTCGTCACCTTTGCCACTCCGGAAGCTTCCCTGGAACATCTGAGAATTGCCGCGCGCAAAGGCGCGCCCATCGTCATCGGCACAACCGGTTTTAATCCGAAGCAATTAGCCGAGATAAAGCGGCTCTCGCGCCGGACGCGGGTGCTCATGTCGCCCAACATGAGCGTCGGGGTCAATCTCCTGGTGAGTATTCTGGGCAAAGTGGCTGGGACTCTCGGAGAAGACTACGATGTGGAGATCGTCGAGGCGCACCACCGTTTTAAGAAAGACGCCCCGAGCGGAACCGCCCTTGCTTTGGGCCGGGCTATAACGGATGCGCTCAAGCGAGACCTGGATAAAGTCGGCGTCTGCGGCCGCAAGGGCATCGTCGGCGAGCGGGCCAGGAAAGAAATCGGCCTTTTGTCCGTGCGCGCCGGGGATATCGCGGGGGATCACACGGTCATCTTTGGTGGGATGGGCGAGCGGGTGGAATTTATTCACCGCGCCCACAGCCGCGAGACCTTCGCGCGCGGCGCGCTCCGCGCCGCCCAGTGGCTGGTCAAGCAGAAAAAGGGCTTGTACACGATGCAAGATGTGCTGGGACTGGGGTAGGGTGCGGGGGTGGTAGATATGGACACGATCGTGTCGCTGTGCAAGCGACGCGGCTTTATTTTCCAGTCGAGCGAGATCTACGGCGGCACCGGCTCCTGCTGGGACTACGGCCCGCTGGGAGTGGAGCTGAAAAACAACGTCAAGCGCGCCTGGTGGCGCGACAACGTGCAGCTCCGCGCCGACATGGTCGGGCTCGACGCCTCGATCCTCATGCACGCCGCCGTCTGGAAGGCGAGCGGCCACCTCGACCACTTCACCGACCCGATGGTCGACTGCAAGGGCTGCCAGCGCCGCTTCCGCGCCGACAAGCTCGACGAGGGAGAGTGGGTCCATTACTGCCCGGCGACCAAGGGGAATAAATTCATGATGCCGGCAGGCGAGCCTTGCAAGCACTGCGGCGCCCATCGCACCCTGTGCCCGGCCTGCGGCAAGGGAGAGTTGACCGACGCCAGACAGTTCAACCTCATGTTCAAGACTTTTATGGGGCCGGTGGAGGACGACGCTGCGGTCACCTATCTCCGGCCCGAGACCGCCCAAGGCATCTTTGTCAACTTCGACAACATCCTGCAGGCGATGCGGCTCAAGCTGCCATTCGGTATTGCCCAGATCGGCAAGGCCTTCCGCAATGAGATTACTCCTGGCAATTTCACCTTCCGTACGCGCGAGTTTGAGCAGATGGAAATCGAGTACTTCGTCATGCCGGGCACGGATGAGGAGTGGCACCAGCGGTGGATCGATGAGCGGTTTGCCTGGTACCAAGAATACGGCCTGCGCAAAGAGAACATCAGGCTGCGTGAGCACGAGAAGGACGAGCTGGCCCACTATGCCAAGCGCACTGCCGATATCGAGTACCTGTTCCCCATGGGCTGGAGCGAGCTGGAAGGGATTGCGAACCGGACGGACTACGACCTCAAGCAACATTCTCAGTTCAGCGGCAAAACCCTGGACTACTTTGACGAGGAAACCAAGGAGCGAGTCGTTCCCTACGTCATCGAGCCCTCGGCGGGGGCTGACCGTTCAGCTTTGGCCTTTCTTGTCGATGCCTATCACGCGGAGGAGGTGAGAGGAGAAAAACGGGTCGTCTTGCGCTTTCACCCCGAGCTCGCGCCGCTTAAGATCGCCGTCCTTCCCCTGCTCAAGAAGAACAGCCAGATCGTCGAGACCGCACAGAAGATCTGCAACGATTTAAGGAAGCGGTGGTATGCCGTTTACGATGATACCGCTTCCATCGGCCGGCTATATCGCCGTCAGGACGAGATCGGCACGCCCTTCTGTGTGACAGTGGACGTCCAGACCGTCGGCGACGGCAAGAGCCCGGCTGATGGGAAAGTCACGATTCGCGACCGCGACACCATGCAGCAGATCCGGGTCACTATGACTGCCCTCGAGGCGACCACGGCCGATCTTATGGTCGGGAAATGGTCCGAGGTCGCGAAGCAGTTTCCCGCTCAAGCCACCAGCTAACACGAGCCCCTTTCCTAGATGAGCCCCAACGTCCGCGGGGGAAATTGATATCCCGGAAATACTTTGCCTAGATCCTTCTGTCCCATGTGACGGGAAAGAACCTCTCCGCACACCGAGCGGAAATCCGTGGTGAGATCGAGATCGCGCCCCTCATAGAGGACTTCAGGCTCCAGGCCGGGCCAGCGGCCATAGACCTTGCCGCCCTTTATTCTCCCCCCGAGCGCGAACATCACATTGGCGTGGCCGTGGTCCGTCCCCCGGTTGCCGTTTTCCCTGACGGTCCGGCCGAATTCCGAGAGCGTGATCAGCACGATATCTTCCATCCGATCACCCAAATCTCGATAAAAGGCTGAAAGCCCCTCGGCCAGCTCTCTCAAGCGATTGGCCATTTGGCCGGTTGCTCCCCCTTGATTGGC
>JACPDC010000010.1 GCA_016184235.1 Deltaproteobacteria bacterium
AACATATCCGATAGTGTACGGTCGTGTCAATTGAGCCTATCGGCCCATGCCGCGGGAGAATCAGCTTTGACGCCGCCCCGGCGCTGTTATAAGAGAAAGAGCGGGAGGACGAGCCGATGTTTCTTTCTAACAAGGAGAAGGAGTCCCGCTATCGCGCGGTGCGCCGGCGCATGGCCGAAGCAGGGCTCGATGCCATCATCGCCAGAGGGTCGAGCGCGGTGCGCGGGGATGGAGCGGCATTTCGCTTCCTGACGGCCTTTCCCAATATCAACATTCCCCTGGTCTGCCTCTTTTTCAGAAACGAGCAGGAAAAGCCGGTCCTGCTGGTGGAATCCCGCTTCCAGGCAATGCGGGCGGAAAAACAGTCCTGGGCGGAGGATATCAGGCTGAGTACCAATTTTTTTCAAAGCCTCACGGAAATCCTGAAGGAGAAGCGCCTGGAGCAGGCCGCTATCGGTATCGATGGACTCCACAACTTTCCTTTTCTCTGGGGCCAGAAAATCGAAGAATCTTTCCCCGGTATCAGGCTTACCGAGTTTGGTCCCGCGCTGAAAAAATTGCGCGCCTACAGAACTCCCGAAGAGGTCCGGCTGGTGAAAAAATCTGCCGCCCTGGTGGACCGGGCGTTTACTGAAGGAATCCGGCATATCAAACCGGGGAAGACTGAATGGGAAGTCATGGCCCGCATGGATTTTATCTTGAAGAGCAACGGGGTGGAAAAAAGCTTCAACATCATCTCTCAGGGGCCCAAAGTCGACGCTTATGTCCCGTCCGCGAGAAAGATCGCAAAGAAGGGCATGGTCTTTACCGAGATCACGGCCAACTACGGCGGCTACTGGACCCAGCTGGCCCGTGCCATCTCTCTGGGCAAGCCCGACAAGCGGTTGGTCAAGCTCCACCAGGGAGCGGTTCGGGCGATCAAGGAGGCGCTTCCCTACTTAAAGCCCGGCTATAAGGTCTCGAAGCCTATGTCGGTGATGGAGCAGTCTGTCAAAAGCTTCGGCCTGGGCTGCACCCCGGTCTACGGTCATATCGTCGGCATCGACATGGTTGAGGACCGCCCGTCGCCGCAGAACCAGACGGAGATCGTCCCCGGCATGGTCTTCATCGTTCATCCGTGGCCCATACTGGACAACAGCTCGCTGCTCTGGGGAGAGACCTATCTCATTACGGAGAAAGGAAACCAGCGGCTTAACAAGGTCGGAGACGAACTAATCGTTCTTTGAGCCTACACTGCTACAGACTACCTCTTATTTTTCAGCGGGCAGGCCATGATTTTGATTACCGGCGGACTCGGTTTTCTCGGCGCGAACCTGGCAAGACTGCTGTGCGACGCCGGTGAGCGAGTCGTGCTTACCAGCAACCGCAACGTGGAGGTCCCGTCCCTGCTCGCCCCCTATGTGGATAAGAGCCTCAGGATCACGCCTCTGGACATAACCTCCCTGGAAAACGTCTCGCAGGCCATCCGGCAATTCGGTGTCAAGGCCGTTGTGCATGCAGCGGTCAGGTCCGAAAAGGGAAATACCACCCTCTACCAGGCGACGCATGTCAATGTCACCGGCACCATCAACGTGCTCGAAGCCGCGCACAGGGCGGAGATCAAGAGAATTATCTTTATTAGTTCCGAAGCGGTCTATCAGGGCATGCCCGATGCGGTTCCCTATAGAGAAGAGGAGAGGCTACTCATCACCGCCGACCGCTTCATCCCCGGGACGAAAAAGGCCGCGGAGATTCTCTGCCATATGTATGCCGGCAATTACGGCCTGGAAGTCATTTCCGCGCGCTTGACCCGAGTCTACGGGCCGCTTTATCGAGGCATACGGAACCTGTCGGGCCATATGGTCGAACAGGCCGCAAAGGGTCTGCCCATAAACCTGGGCAACCAGGATCCCAACGAAGCCCACGACATCCTTTATGCAAAAGACGCGGCGAGAGGAATCATGCGCTTGCTGAACAAACCTGCTCTGGCCCATCGAATCTACAATCTCGGCTCCGGCAGACTGACAACGCTCAAGGAGTTCACCGCCGCGATAAAAAAATTATTGCCCGAAGCCGAGATCCATTTGGGAGACGGGCCGGGCCCGCTGACCTCCACCAAAACTCCGATGGATATCAACAACTGCGTCGATATCTCCCGGATCCGCGAAGAGACCGGCTTTGCGCCGGAATTCGACTGCCACCGCGGCGTGGAGCACTATCTCCTCTGGGCGCGCCAGGGAATCTACCGGTAGAGAAAGGGCGAACTTATGAAAACTCTCATCCTGGGCGGCTATGTCGTAGGCTTCAACGGCAGGGACCACGAGATTTTAAAAGATGGAGCGGTGGTTTTCGAAAACGACCGGATCTCGTTTGTCGGCAAGCAGTACTCCGAGCCGGTGGATAGAAAGATCGAGGCCAGGGGATGTCTCGTCTCACCGGGCTTCATCGATACCCATTTTCACTCCGGCATCAACGCCAGCGACTACCTTCTCAACGAGCCCGGGAAGCTCGACTACTTCGCCGCCAATTACCTGGCGCACGGCGCGCCCACCCGGGAGGGGGCCAAGCATGCCCATTTGAAAGATGTCGACGTGGGCCAGCGCTTCTCGCTGATCCACCTGTTGAAAAGCGGGGTCACCACGACCTTTGAGATCGGCGGCCCGGGAAACAACCCGGAGGCCTACGTCGATATGGTCGACCAGGTAGGCATTCGCTGCTATACCGGGCCAAGCTACAAAAATGTCAACTTCTATCATGACCGCGAGGGGCGATTGGAATACGACTGGGACGAGGAGCGGGGGAGCGAGGGACTGAAACGGGCGATCGCCTTTACCAAGAAATTTAACGGCGCCTGCAAGGGCCGGATCGAGACGATGCTCTTTCCGGGCCATGTGGACTCATGCACGCCGGAGCTTCTCAAGGAGACCCGGAAAGCGGCAAAAGATTTGGGCGTGCGCGTGCAGATTCACGCGACGATCAACCTCTTCGAATTCCACACGGTGCTGAGGCGCGACCGCTGCACGCCCATTGAGCTGCTCCATAAGATCGGCTTCCTCGATCCGGAGGTCTCCCTCTCCCATTGTATCTTCATCAGCGGCCATAGCTGGCTCGCCTATCCCTACGGCGACGACCTCAAGATCATTGCCGACTCCGGCGCCTCGGTCGCGCACAGCCCGCTCAAGTATCTAAAGCTCGGCATTACCATGGAATCCTTCGACCGCTACTTGAAGGCGGGCATCAACATGGGCATCGGCACGGACACCTTTCCCAAGGACATTATCTCGGACATGCGCTACGCCGCGCTCTGCTCCCGCGTGGCCGAGAAGAGCTTTGTCGCCGGCCGGCCGCGCGATGTCTTCAACGCCGCGACTCTGGGCGGCGCGAAGATGGTCGGAAGAGACGACCTCGGCCGGCTACAAAAAGGGGCGAAGGCCGATATCGCCATCGTCAACTTGAGGGATATCGCCTTCGGCGCCGTGCGCGACCCCATAAAGGCGCTGGTAGAGACCGCCGTGAGCCGGGATGTG
>JACPDC010000199.1 GCA_016184235.1 Deltaproteobacteria bacterium
AGAGAAGAACTATATGATCGTGGTGACCAAAGAGGGCAAGCTTGTTACCGTGGATTTCGATAAAAAGACCAAGGTCACAAAGTATGTGCCTGAGAAGGCAAAAATGAGCGACATCAACCTCGGGCAGGCCGCCTCCGTAACCTACAAGAAGCAAGGCGATAAAAATATTCTCGATTCGGTCGACGTTAAGGTAAAGGCAAAGAAAGGCGAGTAGCTTTAAAGCGCGCTGTTTTTTCGTGCTTGGCGGGCAACCTTTGAAGCGGGCTCAAATGCAGGGCCCGCTTTTCTTTTTCCCCGGAAATAAATCTCGGTATCTTCTAACCGGCATCTGCCGCCACATGGAACCAGATCCGGGTCCCCTTCCCGGGTGCGGTTTCGATGGAGAAGGTACCGCCGAGCTTTTCGATCCTTTCCTTCATTGCGCCAAGGCCCAATCCGTTACCGCTGTTCTTTATGCTCGGCATGTAAAAATCCACACCGTCGTCTTTTAGCTCGCCGCGGATGGTTTTCTCTTTATGTTCGAGGAAGATCTCAGCTCTGGAGGCCTGAGCGTGTCGGGCGATATTCATCAACCCCTCCCGCAGGACATAGTAGAGTTGCTGCTCAACCTCTGGGGCAAGGGTCAGCTCAGGACCACTCTCAGTCCTAAGCCATCGCGCAGGAACTTCATTTCTTCCCTCAGTCTTTCCATGAGCGTGCCCGCCGGTAAGGCGTCGGTCTCTTTTCCCGCAAGAAATTCCCTGATCTCCGCCATCGAGCTTCGGGCGGCTTCTTCCATCGAGCGGAGCTCGTCGGAGAGCTCAGCCGGGCTCTGCAGGAAGAGTCCGCGGCAGGCTTCGAGCCGCAGCGTCAGGCTTGCGAGGACCTGGAGCAGCCGGTCGTGAAGCTCGCGGGCGATTCTTTGCCTCTCCTCGCGGGTGGCCACTTCCCCGGCGGTCTTGTAAAGGGCCATGAGCCTTTCGTTCTGTCTCATTTCGAACTCGCTGAGGAATCCGAAGATATAGGCCAGCACGAGCATGTAGATGGACCGGATGATGAACGTGTCAATACCCAGGGGGTTTTCTGAACTAGGATCGAATCGGATAAATCCGTAAAGGGTAACCCCCACCACGGCGACGAGAAGCCCTCCTTTCATCCCATAGCGGGAGCTGGCGGTGATAACCGGGAAAAGGTAAAAAACAAAGAACGGCGTTCGGGAGCCTCCGGTGGAATAGACCATCAGAGAGACCCAGAGGATATCCAGGCAGGTGGTGATAAGGCCAATTTTCTTCGAGTCCGGCTTTTCGCTTCTCGCAAGATAAAGGATGCTCAGGCTGTAAATGAAAAATGAATAGAGCGAGAAATACGAAAGAACAGGAAACCTCGCTGCCCTTTCAGGATTGAGCTGGATGACAACGATGGCAGCGATCGAAAAGCCCAGCCTTATCCATCCCAGGACTTTTTCTTTTTGCTGCTGCCATTGTTCTTCGAGCGGCATTTTTAACCTCGCGGCACCAAGGCGCGCTATTCCCGTCAGCGGCCCTTTCCCATCCTCGTCGTCGAAGGCGATGGCCCCTCCGCCACGCGGTTCATGATGAGCAGGGCGGCCTTGAAGCGGTTATTGACCTTGAGCTTGTCGAAGATGTTGGTAAGGTGGGTTTTTACGGTTTTCTCGCTGATGAAGATCCTCTTGCCGATTTCCTCGTTGGTCAGTCCCTCGGCAACGAGTCTCAGAATCTCCACCTCTCTTTTAGTCAGGTGCTTGATCACTTCGTTGACCGGCTCCCCGCCGTAATGTCCCGACTGCGATTGAACGATTTCCTCGAAGGCATCCGCCGACGACATCTCCTTAGACCCAAAACCCCCCTTCGTAGACCGTCTTGATCGCCTGTACCAGCGTGGCGGAGGAAACGCCCTTCAGCACATATCCCTTAGCCCCGCTCTTGGCGGCGTTGAGAATATTTTCGTCTTCGGAGAAGGCAGTGAGGATAAGGACTTTCGTGGCACTGTTTTTTTCGCCCACCTCGAGCAGCGTTTGCACCACGTCTCCTTTGGGCATTTTGAGGTCCAGCAGGAGCACATCCGGCTTGGTTCGATCCACCACCTTGGAGACTTCATCTCCGCGAGAGGCCTCACCGACCACTAGGACGTCCTTTTCCAGAGAAAGGATCCGCTTCAAGCCCTCACGAAGCAGCGCGTGGTCATCAGCGATCACAACTTTAATAGGACCCATGACTTCCCCCTTGGTCGTATAGGAAAAAGACAGAAGTAAGATACACAAAAAATGGTTTATTCGCCAACAGCAAATACTCCTAACGGGGTCGGCGGTCAAGCCTGCAGTCAGGCGAAGCGCGTCAGTAAGACTTACGGCGTAGCATCAAAACCCTACTGAAGTCCTATTGTAAGGAATGGCCAAAAATACTAAATCAAGAGCGTTTTTAGCATCTAAGAACAGGCGAGATGTTCGCTCAAGCTCAGGAGGGTAAAATGAAAAGCTTGTTTTCGGTGACAGCGCTGACGCTCATCTATATGATTTTCTCCCTCTCCTCTTGTGCCGTACAGGAGGATATGGCGCCATCTCCAGCGCCGGCTCCCGCGGTCGTAGCCAAGGCTCCGCCGGCAAAGGCGCCCGAGGCCAAGGCCAAACCGATCAAGGCCAGGGGCGATGTAGGGCTTTTGGATCTGGACAAAAACTACATGATTCTGGTGACCAAAGAAGGCAAGCTCATTACTGTAGATTTTAACGAGAAATCTAAAGTGACCAGGATCAACCCGACGGGTTCTAAAATGGAGGACATCGGTCTGGGCTCTTCCGCCAGCGTCGAGTATCAGACGAAAGGCGACAAGAAGATCATCACCAAGATCGAGTACAAGGCGGCCAAGGGCGGAGACTGATCAGCAATTTTGACTGCCAATAACCATATCCAGGAGGAAAACGGGCAATGAAGCTAAAGATGGTTCTCGCAAGCGCGCTCGCGATGTTTCTCTCTGTTGTTTTGGTCTCGGCGATAAGCGCCCAGGAAAAAAAGGCGGAGAAGAAGAAAGCGGAGAAGGCCTCAGGGGATGTAGGACTTTTGGATCTTGAGAAAAACTACATGATCCTGGTGACCAAAGAAGGGAAACTTATCACTCTGGACTTCGACAAGAAAAGCAAGGTCACTGTCCTGAAGGAGGAAAAGGCCAAGATGGGCGATATCGGACTGGGCTCGTCGGCCTCGATCGTCTATACAGAAAAAGGCGGCAAGAATGCACTGTCAAGCATCGAATACCTTCCGGCCAAGGGCGGCGATTGACCTTTCCTAAGGTCCTCAGGTCGTTTGAGTTCAAGGGCGGGTTCTGGACATAATCAGAACCCGCCCTTTTTTTTCGCGGAGAACTAATACGACAAGACAATTTTAAGGTCTAACACGTTCGTGCCGGTTGGGCCCGGGCAGAATAGCTCCCCCAGGCTTTTGAAGAAGTTATAAGAATCGTTGTCGCGCAGCGCCCGGCGTGGGTCGAGGCCAAGGTGGAGGGCCGCCGCTACGGTCGTGCCATCGGCGAATGCCCCGGCCGCCGGGGTCGGTCCGTCGCTTCCGTCGGTGCCGGCGCTGAGCATATGGAGCCCGCCATGGCCTTTTAATTCTATTGCGCTGGCCAGGGCAAATTCCTGGTTTCTACCGCCTCTTCCCTTCCCGCGGACTCGCACTGTCGTCTCCCCTCCCAGAAGAAAACAGTGCGGCCGGCGATAGCTCTTTGTTCGTTTGAGAAAAGAGCAGAGCTCTCCCGCCCGTGTGATCGTGCGGCCACTGAGCTCGCTCGTCAGGATGGTAGCCGCAAAACCGAGCGATCCGGCCTCTTTTTTGGCGGCGAGCAGGGCGTCTTTGTTGTTTGCCAGGATAACAAAAGGACTCCCGGCTGACAGCGTGGTTCCCGGCTTCAGCGTCTCGGGAATCTCTCCCTGGACTCCCCGGCTGAGATAGGCCCGCACTCTCTGCGGCAGCTGTTCTACGAGGCCGTATCTTCCCAGCAGGCGCCACGCCTCTGCGTAGGTCGTCGGGTCGTGGAAAGCGGGGGCCGAGCCGATTACCGTCGGATCATCCCCGAGGACGTCGGAAATGGCGAGCGTCAGGACTTTCGCCGGGTAGGCGTGCCGTAATATTCCTCCGGCCTTGACCCCGGAGAGATGCTTGCGAATGGAGTTCATCTCGAAAATGGTCATGCCGCTCTTGAGTAGAAGAGCCGCAGTGCGCCGTTTGTCTTCCAGCGTCAGGCCGGGCGCCGGTTTCGCCAGCAGCGAGGAGGCGCCCCCCATAAGAAAGAAGATAACGCAGTCACCGCGCCGGGCGGCGCCCAGGAGCCGGAGACAGCGCTCGGTGCTTTTCAGGCTCCGCCTGTCGGGCAAGGGATGACCCGCAATGGCCAGAGAGATTCGCTCGGATCGTCCTCGAAAAGAGCGATCCCGGCTCACCAGCGCTCCTCTCTCCAGGCGGTCGTGAAAGAGGGCGTCCCAGAACGGCGCCGACTGATCGACACCCTTGCCGGCTCCAATGACGTAAACCCTGCCGGTCAGCGGAAAATAGCTCCGGCCCTGCCGGCCTTCTACCGCCAGGGCGCCGTTTGAAATCGTCAGCTTCTTGGGCAAAAGGGTCGAAGGCTGGACCGCCCGGACAGCGGCATCATAGATCGCTTTAAGGATGGATTTGGCATGCGCTTCCATGGGGCCGGGAAGACCTTGCGCCGCTCGGCGATTTTCATCTATATTGCTCCTGGTTATGGATCTCAAGAGCTGTCAGGAGGGGTTATGAGCGACTCCGAGTTTCTTCCCCAGGAAGGCCCCAAGGCTTTCGCATTGGTTTGGCGCAAGGTGATGTTGGATCCCCGCGGCTTCTATCGTGACATGCCGGCGACCGGAGGCTTCGAAAACCCCCTGATTTTTCTGGGTGTTTGCGGCTTTGTTTACTTCGCTCTGAGGGTCGTCGTGTTCGGTCTGCCCGATGCCATCAATACCATATTCCTGATCGCCCTGGCCTATATTTTTGGACCCGGCATCCTGATGCTGGCTTCTCAGTTCGTCTTTCAGGGGGAGGGCGACTACGAAGGCACTTTACGATTATGCGCCTATGCCGGAGCCTGCCTGGCCCTGGCCTGGATTCCCGCTTTAGGGATCCTCGCCTACGTCTATAGCCTGTACCTGATATTTCTCGGCATGGAAAAAGTTCACCGGCTGGACACCACCAAGGCAGCCATGACGACCCTTGTTGCCTTAGTCGTGACCTCGCTCATTATCATTTGGGTGTTAGGGTTGGAGAGGATCCGTCACCCCCTGCTCTAAATTGAAGGCGTTAGGCGGTAGGCGATAGTGAAGAAATTCTTTCTACTGCCTATTGCCTACTGCCTCTGGTTGGGCTGGAGGGTTGGGGGGGTTAGAAGTTGTCTTCTTCGATGTCCGTGATGGCCAGTTTGCGGTAGGTTCTTTCGTCTTCAAACTTCTTCTGCAGCTTGCTTTCCCTCTCCACCTCTTCCTGGCATTTTACGCACAGCCGCGTAAAGGGAAGGACCTTCAACCGCCCCAGTTGGATCTCGCCCTCGCAGTTCTCGCAACCGCACTCGCAGACCCCGTAGGTTTTGTCCTTGATCCGCTGGAGAGCTTCGTCGATACCCAGCAGCTTCTCTCGCTCGCGGTCGTTGAGGATGAAATTGATTTCCCGGTCCCGCTCGTCGCTGGCTAGGTCGTAGGTGTCGCGTCCTTCGTCCTTGCTTCCCTCGGTTTCTTCCTTGACGCGCCCGCGGATTTCGCGCAGAAGCTGTTTCTTGGTCTCCTGCAGCGTTTCCTGAGCCTTTTTCAGAAACTCCCTGCGCAGCTTCTTATCGTCTACTATGGGTTTGGATCTGGCCATCAGTCGGCTAGTATGGCACCTATAAGATCATAGTCAAGGGCCCCGGTAATTCTTGCCCTCGCGAGGTCCCCGGGCCGGAATTTTGCTCCCCCTCGGTCCATGCGGCCGGCGACGAGGTAAACAAGCCCGTCCACTTCAGGGGCATGGGCCTGCGTCCGGCCAAGCCACCTGGCCGACTCGGCGTCATAGCGGTCGATCATAACCAGTTGGAGGGTTCCGATCAGGCTCTCATTTTTCTTCCGTGAGATACTCGCCTGCAGGTCCATCACCTCCTGCCAGCGTATCTCTTTCTCCTGCTCGGGAATGTGATTCCCCATAAGGGCTGCCGGCGTCCCCTCCTCGACGGAGTATTTGAATACTCCCAGCCGGTCGAACTGCGCCTCTTCGACGAAATCCAGGAGCTGTTGGAAGTCCTCCTCGGTCTCTCCGGGAAAACCGACAATCAGCGAGGTTCGCAGCGTGACTCCCGGGATCATGCGGCGCAGCTTGTCCACCGCTTCGCTGACGGCGCTGCCGCTCTTGCCCCGGCGCATGCGCCTGAGAATCCCGGGGCTGATGTGCTGGAACGGGATATCCACGTACTTGCAGATCTTTTCATTTTCGTGGATCAGGCGCAGCAGGGGCTCGTCGAGGAAATTGGGATAGGAGTACAGGAGACGGATCCACTGAATCCGCGGCACCTCGACCATCTCGCGCAGCAGCCCGTAGAGCGTGGTGCCGTCCCTCCGTTCTCTGCCATAGGCGGTCAGATCCTGGGCGATCAGGTTTATTTCCTTGACGCCCGCCTGGGCCAGCGCCCCCGCCTCCTTTACGACGGAGTCGATCGGGCGGCTGCGGTGGGGACCGCGGAGCTGGGGGATGATGCAAAAGGCGCACTTGTGATCGCAGCCTTCGGACACCTTGAGAAATGCGGTGTGGGAAGGAGTGGTCAGAAGCCGCGGCGTAGCGTCATCGTAAAGATAGCGCGGGATCCCCACGTAGGCCCGCCGCCTTTTGCCCTCGCGGTGCCCTTTGAGGATATCGACGATGCGCGGGACCTCGCCCGTCCCGATAAAGAGATCCACCTCGGGCAACTCCCGGCTGAGCTCCTCCGAGTACCGTTGAGGAAGGCACCCGGCGACGACCAGGGTTTTCAATCTCCCTTCTTCTTTGAGGCGCGCCGTCTCCAGGATCGTATCGACGGATTCCTCCTTGGCCGCGTCGATGAAGCTGCAGGTGTTGATCAGGACGATGTCGGCCTCGGAGGGCTCGGAGACCACCTCGTACGGACCCTGCTGGAGGAGTCCCGCCATGACCTCCGTATCGACGAGGTTGCGCGCGCAGCCGAGGCTGATAATGCTGACTTTTTCCTTCATCGGGATGGCGCCCCCAGTTCGACCAAGTCGACCCCTTCCGGGAGTTGGAAACGAAACAGGGAGTCTTTCAGTCCGGTTCCCTTGCGCATGCCGGCAAAGCGAATCATGGTGACGTTGCCCGCGGCGTCCCGGATCCGGCTCGAATGGATGTTGAAGCTCTCCGCGTCGACGCCCAGGAGGATTTCACCAAAGCCTCCCAGCTCCCCTCTGGGCTCCAGCCGGAGCACGTACAGTCCCTGTTCCAACCCCTTCAGGCTGACCTTAAACTCCTTCTTCAGACTGCCGATGCCCAGCAGGAAGGACAGGGGGATATCCGAGCGAAAAGCGCTTTTCAGCGGGCTCTTGAGGACCTGTCCCTGCTCCGGCTGGTAATAGTATAGGTTTTTCCCGTCCGCCAGGACAAACTGTCCCTTGGGCTCGTCGTAGCGCCAGAGCATCCTGCCGGGGCGTTTGAAATAGAGCTTGCCGTGCGCCTTGAGGCTGCGGGCAAGGGTCTTAAGCTCCGTCTCTTGCCGAAAATCCGTTACGAAGTCAACCGCGGAGTCGTAGCCCTTCTGCAGACCGTCGATGACGCGCGCCTCCTCTTGAGGATCGCTCGCGCCCGCCGGGGAAACGCCGCAGAGAAACAGCCAGACGGGCAGCCAGAGGAGAAGCGGCGGCCCGCGGCGCTTACTGTTCCAGTTTTCTCGCATAGACCTCTCGGGGCTTGGCGCCGTCCGCCGGTCCGACCACTCCGTCGCGCTCCATCTGCTCGATCATCCTGGCGGCCCGGTTGTAGCCCACGCGCAGTCTTCTTTGGATCATCGAGATGGAGGCCTGCTGGGTTTCGGTGACCAGCTCGACGGCCAGATCGTACATCTCATCGTAGTCGTCGTCCACCTCGCCGGTCTCGATCTCTTTTTTGGCTTCGAAGACCTCGGGGCGGTAGCGCGGCTTGGCCTGCTGGTTGATGAATTCCACCACCTTGCGGATCTCCTGGTCGGATACGAAGGCGCCGTGAACCCGGGTCAGGCGCGCCGTCCCGGGGGGGAGGAACAGCATATCCCCGTCCCCGAGAAGCCGCTCCGCGCCGATGGAGTCGAGGATCGTTCGCGAGTCGACTCTGGAGGTCACCTGGAACGAGACGCGCGCCGGGAAATTGGCTTTGATCAGCCCGGTGATAACGTCGACGGACGGGCGCTGCGTGGCCAGGATCATATGGATCCCCGCGGCCCTGGCCTTCTGCGCCAGGCGCGTGATGTACTCCTCGATGTCTCTGCCGACCGACATCATGAGATCGGCCAGCTCGTCCACCACGATGACGATGCGCGGCAGCCGCTCGTGGACCAGCGGCGTCTTTTCTTCCCCATCTCCGTTGATCTCCTGCGCCGGCCCCGGCTGCTCCGACTGCTTGAGCTCGATGATTTTCCGTCTGTCCGCCGTCTCCTTTTCCAGGATGCGGTTATAGTGGTCGACGCTTCTCGCCCCTTTGTCGCGCATCAGCCGGTAGCGCCGGTCCATTTCGTCCATGGCCCAGAAGAGCGCCGCCGCCGCCTTTTTCGCGTCGGTGACCACGGGCACGATCATGTGGGGCAGGTTTTCGTAGATGGTCAGCTCGAGCATCTTCGGATCGATCATGATGAATTGGACGTCCTGCGGACGGGACTTGAAAAGGATGCTCAGAACCATGGCGTTGATCGAGACCGATTTGCCGGTGCCGGTGGCGCCGGCGACGAGCAGGTGGGGCATGCGCGCCAGATCCGCCAGGAAAGGGGCCCCGGAGATGTCTTTTCCCAGCGCCAGCGTCAGCTTCGACTCCGCGTTTTGATAGGCGTCGCCCTCGAAGACCTGTCTGAGAAAAACCTTCTCGCGCCGCTGGTTGGGTATCTCGATGCCGACCACGGACTCGCCCGGGATCGGGGCCAGGATCCGTATGCTCAGCGCGCGCAGCGCCATGGAGAGATCGTCCGCCAGCGTGACAATGCGCCTTACCTTGACGCCGGGGGCCGGCTTGAATTCGTACATGGTGATGACCGGCCCGGGCCGCACCGCCACCACCTCCCCCTCGACGCCGAAATCGGCCAGCTTCTTTTGCAGGATGAGCGAATTGGCCTCCAGGGTCTCCTTGTCGATCTTGACGTGCTCTCCGTCCGGAGAATCGAGCAGGGCGAGAGAGGGGAGCACGTAACCCTCGCCGGTGATCTCGGGAAAATCGAGCTGCGCCTGGGCCGGGGCCGGTTTTTTCTTCGCTTTCTTCGGCGGCTCTTCTTTTGCCGCCTCTTCTCTCAAGACGATCGGTGGGGGGACGTATTCCTTCCGCTCCTTTTTGGTATTCTCCGCTTTTTCTCTTCGCTCGCGCCATTTCTTGCTCCAGCTCTCGAGCAGGGCGACGGATTGCTTGGCGGATTTTCCCGCGAGCTTCTGGGTGTTTTCCAGCAGAGTAAGGAGGGATTTTTGGGTGACCGACATCAGGCCGAGCAGAAAGGCGGCTAGAACGATCAGGTAGGCGCCGACCCGGCTGAAGAGGGATATCAGGAGGTCTTTGGAAAAATCGCCCAGGAGGCCTCCCGCCTTGGCGCCCACCTCGGCCTCGCGCACGAGGCTCATCAGGACGGCCGCGCTCCACAGAAAGAGGGCGTAGCCGCTCGCCTTGGTCCATGGGATCCCTGCAAGGGAGTCGCGGAAAAGATTGTAGGCGACGACGAAGAGAAACAGGCACAAGAGATAGGCCGCGCCGCCGAATCCCTGCAGCAGAAGATCCGCCAGATAGGCGCCGACGATGCCGCCCCAGTTCCGAGTTTGCAGGCTTCCCGAGGGAGTATTCCAGGAGCGGTCCGCAGGGTTGTAAGAAAAGAGACTCAACGAGACCAGCAGGGCGAAGACCAAGACGACCACCCCTAAAATTTCTCGATTGAGCGTGGAGCCCTTTTCCATCGTCGTCATGTCTCCATGATGAAGGGAAGCACGACCGGACGCCGCTCGAGGGTCTTGTTGAAGTACCTGCGCAGCGCCTTGCGCACCTCCTCCTGGAGCTCGCCGGGATCGGTCCGGGTCTCGCGGTTCATGCTCCTCAAAGTCTCCAAGACGATTTTCTTCGCCCGCTCCATGACCTCTTCGCTGTCCTCGGCGCGCATGAAGCCCCGCGAGATAAGATCCGGTCCGGCCACGAGATCCCCGGTCTGCTGGTGAATCGCCATGACGGCCAGCACCATCCCGTCCTCCGAGAGATGGCGCCGGTCCCGGATCACCACGTCTTCGACGTCCCCCACCCCCTTGCCGTCGACGAATACCCTGCCGGCAGAGACCGCCGCCGCTTTTCTCGCGCCGTTTGCCGTCAACTCCAGGACCGAGCCGTCCTCCAGGAGAAAGCAGTTCTCAGCCTCCACCCCGGCTGCCTCGGCCAAGTGGATGTGTCGCACCAGGTGGCGGTATTCTCCGTGGATCGGGACGAAGTAGCGCGGGCGCGTGAGTCGCAGCATCGTCTTTAGCTCTTCCTGGCTGGCATGGCCCGAGACGTGAATCTCCGAAACCCTCTCGTAGTGGACTTCGGCGCCGCGGCGGTAGAGATGATTGATCAGGTTGGTGATGGCCCTCTCGTTGCCGGGAATGAACTTGGAGGAGAGCACGACGGTATCTCCCGGATCAATCCGGATCGACTTGTGGTCGTTCAGGGCGATTCTGTGGAGCGCCGAGAGGGGCTCGCCCTGGCTCCCGGTGGTCAGAAACGTGATTCGGTCGCGCGCCAGCCCGTGCCATTGCTCGCTCTCAACGGCGACGCCGTCCGGAAGGTGCAGGTAGCCGAGGTCCGAGGCGATCTGCGCGTTATGGATCATACTACGGCCGCTCAAGACGGTGGTGCGGCCGATGCGCTCGGAGAGATCCACCACCTGCTGGATGCGCGGAATGTTGGAGGAGAAGGTTGCCACGAAAAGTCTGCCGCTGCTGTTGCGAAAGATCTCCTCGAGGTTTCTGCCCACCTCGCGCTCGGACGGGGTGTAGCCCTCGCGCTCGACGTTGGTGGAGTCCGACAGCAGCAGCAAAACCCCTCTTTCACCGTAGGCGGCGAACCTCTGGAAATCGAAGAGCTCTCCGTTGACCGGCGTGTTGTCGATTTTGAAGTCGCCCGTATGGATGATAGTTCCCACAGGGGTGTCTACGGCCAGGGCGACGCAGTCCATCAGGCTGTGGGTCACGCTTATCCCCTCGAGCTTAAAGGGTCCGACGTCCCAGGGCTGTGCCGCCCGGATCTCTCTCAAATCGGTCGACTGGTCGAGGCCGTGTTCGCTGAGCTTGTTGCCCAGCAGGCCGAGGGTCAGCCGCGTGCCGAAGACAGGGACCGGAAGCTGCCGCAGGATGTACGGGAGAGCGCCGATATGATCTTCATGGGCGTGTGTCAGGACGATTCCGAGAAGCTCTTTTTTATTTTCCAGCAGGTAGCTCACGTCGGGGACGACCAGATCTATCCCCAGGAGGTCCGCCCCCGGAAACATCAAGCCGCAGTCGATCGCGAGCGCGGATTCGCCGTACTCGATGAGCATCATGTTGAGCCCGAACTCTCCCAATCCGCCCAGGGGTATGATTCTCAATGGCTCCATGAATTATCTCTCCGCCCGGGCCTCCGCCGTCGTCGGGGAATGGACCCCTTCCGCGCCGTCGGCGGCGGTGTAGCCGCCGCGCTGCAGCTGCGACTCCACGACGGCTCGCACGCGGCTTAGGAGGCTGCGGATGCCCCCCCCCCGATACCGGTCCAAAACAATGGGCTCGCTCACGACGACCTCGACCTCCCCGCCCCGGATGCGCCAGTCGCCGCGCGGCAGAAGGGCTCCACTGCCGTTGATGGCGATGGGTACTATCGGCGTTTGCGTCTTGACAGCCAGAATGAAGCCGCCGCTCTTGAAGGGCAGGAGCTGCCCGTCGGCGCTGCGGGTGCCTTCGGGGAAGAGGACGACGGAGATGCCCCCCTCGATTCTCTCTTTCGCCTTTCTCAGACTGGCCATCGCCTGGGAACGATTCGTCCGGTCCACCACGATGTGCTTTGAGGCCCACATGGCCCAGCCGAAGAGGGGCACGAAAAGCAGCTCTTTCTTCGCCACCCATCTGAGCTGAAACTGGCTCAGGCTTCGGACCAGAACGGGAATGTCAATATTGCTCTGGTGATTGGCCATGAAGATGTACTGCCGGCTTGGATCGAGGCGCTCCAGACCTTTGACTCTCACGCGGATGCCGCCGGCTTTTAAGATTCCCCAGGTCCAGAGGCGCGAAATTCTATAAGAACGTTTGCCCAGGGGGTCGAAAGGACCCAAGAGAATGATGGCGAGACTTACCGGGAGCGTGATGAGGATAATGAGCAACAGCTTTAGGCTGTACGCCATCAAAATAAAACTTCTTTTTAACAAAGCTAATTTATCAGAAAATCAGCGGAAACTTAAACATTTTAATCCACGGCCGGGAAAAAAGCAATGAACCAAAGCCGGGATGGAAGGCGCGGATTTTTTTATTGACTAAAAAATTTCCCGGCGTTAAGGTCATTCAGCAAAAGTAAAGAGTAAAGAGTGATGAGCAATGAATTATAAGTAACGAGGGGCAATCTTACACTTAATACTCGAAACTCGAAACTCTGAACTGTTTCGTTGGAGGTCTCATGTCAGTTAATAAAGTGATTCTTATCGGCAATCTCGGCAAAGATCCCGAGGTGCGTTTTACCGCCAATGGCAAGGCGGTGGCGCGCTTCCCGATCGCTACGTCGGAGGTCTGGACCGACGGCGAGGGCAACCGGCAGGAGCGCACGGAATGGCACAACATCATCGTTTGGGGAAAGCAGGGCGAGACCTGCGGCCAGTATCTCGCCAAAGGCAGGCAGGTCTTTGTCGAGGGAAGCATCCGCAGCCGCACCTACGACGACAAGAGCGGCAATAAGCGCTACGTCATCGAGATCGTGGCCCAGAGAGTGAGATTCCTGGGCGGTGGCGGCGGCACGCGCGCCGCCATGGAGCCGGAGGCCGAGCCTGCCGGAGAATCCGCCCCCGGCCAGGCCCCGCCCGCGGACGACGACATCCCGTTCTGACCCCTTAGTTGCGCCTCTATGTTGGCCTGGGATCGGACCGGCCTTTATCGCTCGTCAATCGGAAATCTTCAGCGCGACCCCAAGAGGCAATGCATTGTCGCCGATGCTCAAAGCTGTTCTCAGGTTTGATAGCTCCCAGGATGAGACCGTTTCCTTGGAAACCCCTTCCTTTGCAGCGGCATCCGATGCGTCGGCTTTGGTCAATTTGATGAGGTATTTTGCATTGCTCCCGTCACTCAGGGTCACGGAGAGGACCATCTCTTTGCCTTTTTCCGTAGGCATCGTTTGAAGCGCGGCAATTTTATTCCACGCCGTCGCCCTATTCACGGTATCGAAATACATCCACAAGTGAGACGCGACAAAGGCGATAAGCAACAGCCAGGCATACTGGCCTACTCTTTTCTGCCTTTTCAACAACCGGGTCCTCTGTAGATCGAAGAACCGACGGTAAGCGTGCCTTTCAGCTTCGAGCTTTTTGGCGGGATCTTGCTCGGCCGAACTCGCCGGTTGATCGAAAGAAAGCCCGATACTGTTCAATATCATGCCCACGATCACCAACACTAATGGGATGGCAATCACCAGTAGAGGATTCATAATGCTCTCCTTTTTCAGGCTCTTGAAAGCCCTTGGATTTAGGAAGAGGGAGGGGGTCAGGGTCTGGGATCAATACGTTCGCGGGAAAAACCAGAGCCGAAGTCCTTGCCACCGTTGAATTTGTGGCCTGGCCTTCTTCCTCTTGCGCGCCATGAGACGAAGGAATGGTCTCTATGAGTGAACTCTATAGGATCGCGGTCGTCCTGGCAAGCGCTATTTTGACGACAGTGGGAAGGGGAAAGTGGCGCGAATTAATCGACGAGTGAGGTATCTTTATCCTGGCCGTCTGATATAGTGATTGGCAACGTAACGACTGGCGGCCCAACGTCCAAATAGCAAACACTCGGTCACAATCTTTTCCGAGTATCGCGGAGGCGGTCCCTAGGGTAACCGCCTCTTTGCGTTTATTGGCCGGGAAGTAGCCTGCGGCGGCCGCCGGGAAGGAGATGTTCGTCATGGAACACAGCCCAACCAATTCACCGATCAACCGCATTGGGTTCATCGGCAACTATTTGCCGCGCCAGTGCGGCATCGCCACGTTCACCACCGACTTGTGTGAGGCCATCGCCGCCGAATACAGTGGGACGACGTGTATTGCCCTGCCCGTCAACGACATCGAGACCGGCTACGCCTATCCGGCGCGCGTTCGGTTTGAACTGGCGGAGAAGGATATCGACTCCTATCACCGCGCCGCCGACTTCCTGAACACCAACAACGTTGACCTCTTATGCCTGCAACACGAGTATGGCATCTTTGGCGGGCGCGCAGGCAGCCACATCCTGGCCCTCCTGCGTGAATCGCGCATGCCCATCGTCACGACCTTGCACACCATTCTGCGCGACCCCGACCCGGATCAGCAAAGGGTGCTGGAAGAAGTCGCGGCGCTGTCGGATCGGTTGGTCGTGATGAGCAAGCGCGGCGCGGAATTCTTGCAAGAGGTCTATCATGTGCTGCCGGAGAAGATCGACCTGATCCCGCACGGCATCCCCGATGTGCCGTTTGTCGACCCGAGTTTTCACAAAGACCTGTTCGGAGTCGAGGGCAAAATCGTCTTGCTCAGCTTTGGCTTGCTCTCAGCGGACAAAGGGATCGAAAATGTCATCGCCGCCCTGCCCGCCATCTTGGCCCGATATCCGAACGTGGTGTACATCATCCTCGGCGCGACCCATCCCCACGTCCTGCGGCACGACGGCGAAACCTATCGGCTCTCCCTACAATGGATGGCCCAAGAGAAAGGCGTGGAAGGTCAGGTGATCTTCTACAACCGATTTGTCAGTTTGGAGGAACTCGTCAACTTCATCAGCGCGTCCGATATTTACATCACGCCTTATCTCAACCAGGCGCAGATCGTCTCCGGCACGCTGGCCTACACGCTGGGGGCGGGCAAGGCGGTGATTTCGACGCCGTATTGGTATGCCGAAGAGATGCTGGCCGAAGAACGGGGAGCGCTGGTGCCGTTCCGCAATCCGGCGGCGTTGGCCGAGCAGGTGATTGACCTGTTGGACAACGAGGCGAAGCGCCACGCGATGCGCAAGCGTGCTTATCTGTTTGGGCGGAAGATGGTCTGGCCGCAGGTGGCGCGGCGCTACATGGAGAGTTTTGGGCGCGCCCGTGCCGAACGCCGCCATTTCACCCCGCCCGGCGTCACAGTCAAAGCGCTGGACAAATATCCGGGCGATCTGCCCCCTCTTAAACTCGATCACTTACGCCACATGGCGGACGAGACCGGCATGTTGCAACACGCCATTTTCACGGTGCCCAACTATCACGAGGGCTACTACACCACCGACGACAACGCCCGAGCCCTGATGGTAAGCACTCTCCTGGAGGAACTCGGCAACGGAGAGGCATTAGAATTCGCCTCCCGTTATCTCGCCTTTGTCTGGTATGCCTTCAATGCCGAGACCGGACGCTTTCGCAACTTTATGGATTACCAGCGCCACTGGCTGGAAGATAGCGGTTCCGATGATTGCCACGGCCGCGCGCTGTGGGCGTTGGGCACCGTGTTGGGCCGCTCCAACACGCCGGCCCTCCACAGTATGGCCGGTTGGTTGTTCGAGCGGGCGTTGCCGGCCATTGTCGGCACGACCAGCCCGCGGGCCTGGGCATTCGCGCTCATCGGCATCCACGAGTATCTACAGCGCTTTGCCGGCGACCGCATGGCGAGCCAGGTCCGCGAGGAGTTAGCCGGGCGGCTGCTGGCGTTGTATCAAAGCAATCGCTCGGATCAGTGGCGATGGTACGAAGACGTGCTGACCTATTGCAACGCCGCGCTGCCCCATGCCTTGCTCCTGTGCGGCCAATCGATGCCGAATAAAGCCATGACCGAGGCCGGGCTGGAGTCGCTCAGTTGGCTGGCCGACTTGCAGCGCGCCGAGGAGGCTGGGGGTCATTTTGTCCCTATCGGATCCAACGGCTTTTATCAGCAGGGCGGTAAGCGCGCCCGGTTCGATCAACAGCCGGTTGAGGCTCAAGCCATGGTATCCGCCTGCCTCGAAGCAGCCGAGATCACGGGAGACAGGCGCTGGCGCAAGGAAGCCCGACGGGCCTTCGAGTGGTTCATCGGGCGCAACGATCTGAACCTTCCCATTTACGACCCGATGACAGGCGGTTGTCGAGACGGTCTGCATCCCGACCGCGCGAACGAGAATCAGGGCGCGGAGTCTACGCTGGCCTTTCTTCAGGCCTTGTTGGAGCTGCGCCTGGCTGAGAATGCCCTCCAATCGCTGGAGGCGCGTTCTGAATGAGCAATCGACACCCCGAACTCTTTCGCCGTCATCAGCTCAATCCCATCTTGACCGTAGCCCATTGGCCCTATCCGGCTAATAGCGTGTTTAATCCCGGCGCCACGTTGCTGCCGGATGGCACCACCCTGCTGCTCTGCCGCGTGGAGGACCGGCGCGGCCATTCCCACTTTTGTGTTGCCCGCTCCGTCAATGGTGTGGATGGCTGGCAGATTGACCCCCAACCCACCCTGCTGCCCGACCCGGAACGCTTCCCGGAAGAAGTGTGGGGCATTGAAGACCCGCGCATCACCTACCTCCCTGAATTAAGCAAGTATGTCATTGTTTATACCGCTTACTCGCGTGTCGGTCCCGGCGTGGCCCTAGCGCTCACGGAAGATTTCGACCGCTTCGAGCGCTATGGGATGATCATGCCGCCGGAAGATAAGGATGCAGCCCTGTTTCCTCGTCGTATCGGCGGGCAGTGGGCTCTGATCCATCGCCCGGTCAGCGCTCCCGGCGCACACATGTGGATGTCCTATTCGCCCGACCTGCGCCATTGGGGCAGCCACAAGCTGATGCTGGAGGCCAGGCATGGTGGGTGGTGGGATGCGAATAAAATCGGCCTCTCGCCCCCGCCCATCGAAACCCCGCAGGGTTGGCTGGTGATTTACCACGGTGTGCGGCAGACACCGGCCAGTTCGATTTACCGGCTGGGACTAGCTCTGTTTGACTTACAAACGCCGGAAGTTTGCCTCAAGCGCAGTGACGAATGGATCTTTGGCCCAGAAGAATCCTACGAGCAACGTGGGGATGTGGACAACGTCGTCTTTCCGTGCGGCTACACCATCGCCTCCGATGGAGACACCATCCACCTCTATTATGGCGCGGCCGACACCAGCATCGCCCTGGCCACCGGCAGTATTCGCGCCATTCTTCAGTGGCTTGAGCAAGACAGATAAAGAACACGCCAAAAGCATGAGCCAATTG